>CAZKDZ010000304.1:0-19197 GCA_964551635.1 uncultured bacterium
CAAAGACCACCTACCGCCTTTGCGGTCCAATAACCGGGGTCCCTCACAGGACCACCGCCGCTCAACTGGGGCCTATTTTATGCAACCCCCGACCGTCATGCAACAACACGCCTTGGCGGTCTGAGGCGAAGCCTCGCTAGACGTTGGTGAGTGATACGTTGTGTTCGCTGGCATTGTGATCTCCAATCCTGACAGAAAAACGCAACGCGTGCCAATTTTAAATCATCAACGTTCCAGTCATATACATTGGACTTGCGCCAAATCTGTATTTCGCGCTGAAATGGATCGGCCAAACGTCGAGACAGCGATTCCGAGTGTGGGGCGGACATTCCTGTCTGCTTGCCTTATGGTTTTCCTGCCGGACTGCAGGTTGAAGTAAGCCTTGCATCGGCGTTATGAATCCAATATTCGTGGTCGTGCAGTCCTTCCTTCGAAGAGATCGCATCAGACAGGCGAAAGGTGATCCAGTATATGGCGCCGTCCTTTTTCCAGTGGGGAAGACGGCGGCGAGTTGCAATGTGTTCGGACACAGCTAATTTCTATTTCGGTCTTTTATACGTGAGCAGACAGGAATGTCCGCTCCACCCTGACAATCCCATGTTCAAGTTATCGCTTGAGTTCAACACCGATCGAGAGAAAATACCTTGACTCGCCTCCACTTCCGCAAGCAGCAGATTTCTTGGTTCAACCTGCATCAGTCGTGAATCGGACATTCACAACCTCGCATAATAGCTTGCCGAGCCGTTAGGGAAGCTGATCTAAGGGTGGGGCGGACATTCCTGTCTGCCTGCTTCATGGTTTTTCTGTCGGACTGCTAGTTGAAGTAAGCCTTGCGCCGCCTTTATGAATCCAATATTCGTGGTCGCGCAGTCCAGCTAACGCCGGGATAGCGTCAACCTGAATAAGGATTGTCGATTAGACAGTGCCGTCCTTTTTCCAGTGGGGAAGACGGCGGCGAGTTGCGACCTGTTCCGACACAGCAAATTCCCGTTTCGGTCTTTTGTACGTGAGCAGACAGGAATGTCCGCTCCACCCTGACAATCCCATGTTCAAGGTATCGCTTGAGTTCAACACCGATCGAGAGAGAATACCTTGACTCGCCTCCACTTCCCCAAGCAGCAGATTTCTTGGTTCAACCTGCATCAGTCGTGAATCGGTCATTCACAACTTCGCATAATAGCTTGCCGAGCCGTTAAGGACGCTGATCCGAGTGTGGGGCGGACATTCCTGTCTGCCTGCCTCAGGGTCTTTCTGCCGGACTGTCGGTTGAAGTAAGCCTTGCGCCGCCTCTGTGAACCCAATATTCGTGGTCGTGCAGTCCGGCTTTCGAGGGGTTCTCCGCGATGTATCGCACGAAGCGCCAATACTGTTCTTCACTGCGCACTACGTGATCATAGGATTCGTCAAGCCAAACGCTGCCGGTGCCGCCATTGAGTTTGTTGATTTCCCGAGCAGATGCGCCTTTTATGCCCTTCAGAATCCTTGAAAGTTCATGGCCTTCAAATGGCTCAATCAGGACGTGAACATGTGTAGGCATGATCGCGGCTGCGTGTAGGCGTAGCCTGTCGCCGTTGAAGCGCAAAAGGCACTTTCTTACGACCTCACGCACATCGACACGCGCCAGGATACGACTACCCATCCCAGCGTCGAGTCAACATTCGATCCTCTCTTCGAATCGTCGGTTGTATTCCTTCCACTCGGTGTCTGTCCAGGGTTCGGGGTGGCGTTTCAGCCAGAGGTTGCGATCCTGGTGGAGGGCGCGATGCTTGTCCCGAGGGATCGCATCCGCCAGGCGAAAGGTGATCCAGTATATGGCGCCGTGCTTCTTCCAGTGTGGAAGACGGCGGCGGGTTGCAATGTGCTCGGACACAGAGAATTCCCGTTTCGGTCTTATGTACGTGAGCAGACAGGAATGTCCGCTCCACCCTTTCAGACGTCCGCTCGACTTTGGCCTTATCGTTCAGGCCAACTCCGAAGAGACGTCATTCGGATCACTCGGGAGGTGTGTTTTGCCGTGCCCGGTCCGGTATTCCGAAGCTTCGGTACAATGTATGCGAGCAGACAGGAATGTCCGCTTCACCCTATCAAGGTGTCGACTGCGATATTGTCTTAGTCTGGAAATCTTGCACCGGTCATCCACTCGACCCGGCCCGCTCGAAGAGGACCGTGTCGCCAACCACGTAGTCCACAATCTGAATCCAGGCGCCGGTCGCCAGGTTCTGAAGCCGGTCTCCGTCGCCCCTGTTGGGGTCGATGTAGACCGTGGTGCGCACGGGGCCGGGCGGCCAGGAACGCTCGTTGCTCGCGTTGGAAATCATCGCCCAGTCGTCGTTCGCGCCGGTCTGAATGCGCGTACCGTTGAGGTTGCCCGACTTCGCGAGGATGTGAAAGCCGAAGTCGATTCGACCGTCCTGGACCGCGACAACGTTCGCCCGGCC
Source organism: uncultured bacterium (assembly GCA_964551635.1). Taxonomy (GTDB): domain Bacteria; phylum Latescibacterota; class UBA2968; order UBA2968; genus JAAXHE01. Next base: position 2,439 of record CAZKDZ010000304.1, read on the forward strand.
GAGCAGCGAGGTGACGTCCAGCGTCAGGCGAAGGATCGGCGCGCCAACGGGTTCGACGGCTTCGACGCGGTAGCTGTGGGCGCGTTCGTCGGGATTGACGGTAACGCGGTCCCCGGCGGCGACGCCCTCCAGGCCCTCCACGTCGATCGTACACGCATCCCTGTCCAGAGCGACAATGCGGCCGGTCTGGCGCGCCTGATCGACTGCAATCGAGGTCGCCTGGGAGTGGAACGCGGAAGTGCCCACGGTCGATATCCGTCCGTCCACCACGGCCGCGAGGGCGCCGTGCAGGGTGACGTCGTCTTCGAAGCGTGTGGCGTCGGCGGGACCGGCTTCGGGCGACCAGTAAAGCGCGATCGTTTTGCCTTGCGTCGTGGTCAGCCTGACGCCCGCCGCGATGGGAGCATCCGCGGATATGGCGACCGCTTCCGCAAGCGTCGGTTCGCCGGTCCGGGGTTCGAATACGAGATCGACGCACGTGGTGTCGTCCTGCGGCGACCGTCGCCAGAGGACCGGAGAATACAGGTAGTTGGACTCGTCGGGCGTCCCCATCGCCTGCGCCGCGCGGGCGGTGAAGAGACGGGTCCCGGGAGAGACGTTGACCTGATGAAGATCCAGGTGGACGGCGGGTTCGGCCCGTGAGCGCCAGGCCCCGCTGAAGGCGGGAGGCGCCTGGCCGGCCGACACGCCATCCATGTACGCCAGAGCGGTGTGGTCCGGATGAGGAAGATTGTCCGTCTGCCCGCGTTCGATACCGGGACCGGCGACGGTTCCGGTTCGCGGCAGGAGTCCCGCGTCATCCGAGTGGAAATCACCTTCCAGGCCCCGGCAGGTACGCCAGTGGTCACTGCCTCCCGCAATCCGTGAAAGGTCGATGAGGGCCACGCCGTCGCCGTCGGTCTCGACAAGGGCGATAAGCCGACGGAAGGCTACCCCGAGCCTGCGCCAGCCTCGCGACTCCTCGTGCGACCATCGGTGCGCCTCGACGTCCAGGACCTGCAGTCCGTCGACAAACAGGCTGCGAACCAGGCGCCCCCGGCCGGCGGCGACGGATTCGCCCGGAGGCAGGTCGGACCAGACGGTGTTATGGGTTGCCCAGTGGGATTCCCAGGGGGACATGCTGGCCCAGGACTGAGGGTATCCCAGGTCCGTCAGAAACGGACGCTCGAACGCGAACAGCTGCACGTCCAGAAGGTCCCGGTGGCGGTGATGGAGGGTATCCCCGTATACGATGCCGGCCGCGGCCCGTTCGGGCGCTTCGGGCGTCCGGAGGATCGCGATGCCGACGCCGTCGTGTACCGTGGGGCCGAGGGCCCGGTGCCGGCGGTCCTCTGCAGCGGACCGGATCTCCCGCACAAGCGGATCGTCCGTGAACTCAACGGCTCTTGTGAGGAGGTTCGGATCCATCGGCGGGTTAAAGAGGTCGTCTTCCAGCCGGATCGTACCCTCTCCCTTGTAGCCCGCGGAACCCGGCGCGGATCCGTCGCCGAACTGGAAATACGACCTGCCGCACATCGTGATTTCGTGCAGCGCGCGGGGCACGTGCGCCGCGCGTCGATCCTCGAAGAGCGAAGGGAAGTCGGACTCTGGGTACGCTTCAGGTTGCGATACGCGCAATTTGAGCAGGTGGTGCTCCAGGTCGAACAATCCGTCGCTGTGGATGGCGTTATAGCCCCCTGTCGCCTCCTGGGGCGTGCCGTCGGGGAAGAAGTCGTTGGTCGTGAAGACCCTCAGCGTGTCCGGCCCCTCGTCGTAGACCCAATCCATCACGTCCCTGGCGTCGCGACGGTCCAGGCACCGCAACACGATGAGCGCCCCCTGACTCTCTCTCGGAAGGTTGCTGGACGCACCCCGGTCCAGCGTGACCTGGAGCAGGGCGGCGAGCATTTCTTCCGCAAGTTGGCAGGCGTCTTCCGGGGATTGCAAGGCGAGGCCCATGGCCCGGGCCCGTCCAACGAGTTCGCTGTCTTCGCGCATCAACGGCCAGGCCGTGTCGTAGGCCAGCGCAAGGCTTTCGATCAGATACGGCGTATCGATGCTGTAACGGATGCTTCCCTTGGCCCGAAGGGACTGGACCGGGTCGGATTCGTCCGCCCAGTCCGGCTGACCCCAGTCCCAGGGTTCTTCCACGCCTTTCGACGGTCCGTAGCGGAACTGCGGGACGGAGGCCAGATAGAGTTCCTCCTCGGCATAACGCAGCAGCAGCAGACCGAGTTGCCGCGCCCGTGCCGCATCGAACCCGCCGGTGCGGAGTGCGTTCGTCAGCGCGTTGATTCCCGAACTGAAGCTGCGGCATTGATCCCGGTGATAGGTGGCGGCGAAGAGGTAGATGTGCCCTTCGGCGTCGAAGCAGCCGTACCCGTCGTCCGGATATTCGCCCGACAGGTAATCCTGGTTCACCAGGTCGTTGCTTGGATAGACCGAACCGCAGTTGGGGCACTCGGACTTGAAGTCACACGGATGGTGGCTGCGCACCCAGGGATAAAAACCGCTGTATTTGAAGATCGCGGTACCGCAGTTCGGACAGCCCTGGTGGCAATTGGCGAAGTGGGCCTTGGGCAGTTCGGCATTGGGAAGCTGCGCCCAGAGGACCTCATCTGACTGGGCAGACAACCACGCCACGGTTTCTTCGTCGATTCGATCGGGCACGGGTTCGTCCTGCATCGTCTGCCGTGTCTTTGTCGTACGGAAATCCTTCTCCAATGGCCAGCGGCGGGGCCACCACGCGCCATTGTAGGTGTGCGGCCGGCGCAGGTCGTCCAGGGTGCTGACGCGGATGGTTGTTTCCGCCGAGCCGCCGCCGTGCGTGGCGCCGAGCGTGTATTCCCCCGCATGTGCGGGAGAACGCAGATAGTGGTAGAGCGCGCCGTCCCTGCCGGACCACCTCGTGGCGATCGTCTCGAAATGTTCGGCAGACAGCGTGACGTTGTCGTCGGGGGCCTGAACGGGCAGGCGGAAGCTGCGTCCCGGGAGGATAACCCTGGGGCGCCAGGGTATTGCGGGCTCTGGCATGGCGAATTTCCTCGGCAAAGGGGAGCTGCGATTCGGTTGAAATCGACTCCAGCCTCACGGTCAAACCGCCATTCTGGCCTTGACAGCGGCATGGCAGCGGTAGTCGATCAGGCGGAAGTCGTCGTAGACGAATTCGTCTATGGTCTTCTGGCCGCGGTCCTCGATATGAATGCGCGGAAGCGGGAACGGTTCGCGGGACAGTTGCTCCCTGACCGCGTCCAGGTGGTTCAGGTAGATGTGGGCATCGGCCAGCGTGTGGATGAATTCACCCGGTTCCAGGCCTGTGATTCTGGCGACCATGTGCAGCAGGAGTGAGTATGAGGCGATGTTGAGCGGGACGCCGAGAAACATGTCGCACGATCGCTGGTACATCAGCAGGGAAAGTCTGCCTTCGGCAACATAGAACTGGAAGAAGGAGTGGCAGGGAGGAAGGGCGACGTCCTCGGGAGCGACTTCGGCGGCATTCCAGGCGTTCACGATCATGCGTCTTGAATCCGGGCTGGTGCGGATCAGGTCGATCGCTTCGCTCAACTGGTCCACGTTCCGTTCCGCTCCCCGCCAATCCCGCCACTGTACGCCGTAGATGCGCCCCATCGAGCCGCTGTTGTCGCGCTGACCGACTCTCTTGTGGTAGTCCTCGTAGTTGCCGTCCCAGAGTCTGTTGTAGGGATAGATCTCCTTCAGATCGTTAATGTTGTCGGATCCCGAGACAAACCAGAGGAGTTCGGAGAGCATGGATTTCCACACGAGTTTTTTTGTTGTGACGGCGGGAAATCCGTCTCTCATATCGTACCGCGCATGCAGGCCGAAACAGGAGATCGTGCCGACGCCGGTCCGGTCCTCTTTTCTGACGCCGTGGTCCAGAATATATCGTAGCTGATTGAGATACTGTCTCATTATATTATACCTGCCAGAATAGCCTCCAGCGTATGTATTCGTAGGGGCGACCCTTGTGGTCGCCCGCCTTGCACGTCTAACGCCTTACGTCTTCCCGTCTCTCATACACGCAAAGGGTGAATTCGGCGCGTTCTTCCTTCTTTGTCAGTCGCCATTCGCGCTCGTCAAATTCAGGAAAGTACGTGTCGCCGCAATAGTCGCCACGGATCCGGGAGAGAACCATTCGATCCGCATGGGGAATGGACTGCCGGTATATCTCGGCGCCGCCCGCGCTGAACACGGGCTTCCCGTAGGACCTGGCTTTTTCGAGCGCCGCTTCGAACGTGCGGCAGACTTCGACGCCGGTGGTTTCCGGGAGTGAGCGGCTGACGATGACATGGGGGCGGTTCGGAAGGGGCCTGCAGCCGATGGACTCAAAGGTCTTGCGCCCCATGATGAGAACGCCGCCGGTGGTGATTTTCCTGAAATGCCGGAGATCACCGGAGACGCGCCATGGCATGGCATTGTCCTTACCGATTACCCGGTTGTCGGCCATGGCGGCGATGACGGTCATGGTGCCCCCGGCGCGGCGATATCCAGCAGGCGCGGGGGGGCCGTCGACCGTCCGATGAGGTCGTGATCGAGCGCGTCCGTTATTTCAACATCGGTGAATTCGCCGATTTGCGCTTCTCCTGAAATAAACACTTCGCCATCGATCTCCGGAGCATCCATTCGCGTTCGGCCGATAAAATCGCTGGAAGGATCGTCTGCCGGACGGTCTACCAGTACGCGGAGACTCCGGCCAACGTATCCGGAGGTGATTTCGGATGAGATTACGGCCTGGAGGCTGAGGATTCGGTCCAGCCGGTCCCGTTTTTCGTCTTCCGGCACGTCGTCCTCGAGGTGACCCGCGCGAGTGCCGTCCTCGTGCGAATAGAGGAAGCCGACGAGCCGGTTGAAGCGGATCTCTTCGACGAAATCCAGCAGTTCCTGTACGTGTTCCTCTTTCTCGCCCGGAAAGCCGGCGATCACGGAGGAGCGGAGGGTCAGGCCCGGCACCCGGTCGCGGAGTTTTCGTATTAACGCGCGCGTGTTCTCCACCGTGGCGCCGCGATTCATTGCCTTGAGCATTGCATTGGAAGCGTGCTGGATGGGCATATCCACGTATGCGCACAGCTTTTCCTCCCGCGCCAGGAGGTCGATCAGGTCGTCCCGCCAGCCGGTGGGGTACGTGTAGAGCAGGCGGATCCATTCGAGGCCGTCGATACGCACGAGTTCGCGCAGGAGGTCGGCCAGGCGCGGACGACCGTAGAGGTCGGCGCCGTAGCGCATGGTATCCTGCGCGATCAGCGCGATCTCCTTTACGCCGCCGGCGGCCATGCGCCATGCCTCGGCGACCAGAACCTCGATGGACTCGCTGCGGTTGGCGCCCCGTATGCCGGGAATGGCGCAGAAGGCGCAGGTCCGGTCGCAGCCGTCGGATATGCGCAGGTAGGCCCAATGGCTGGGCGTGAGCAGGTGGCGGGCGCCTTCGTCACGGTAGACCCGGGGTCGCGAGATGCCCAGCAGCCGGTCGCAATGGGAGACGATTTCACGTTCGCCCGCCAGACCGACGACCAGGTCGGCTTCGGGGATTTCCGCTTCGAGTTCGTCCTGATAGCGTTCGGCCAGACACCCGGTGAGAATCAGGCCCTTGCATTTGCCGCTGTCCTTGTAATCAGCGGCCTCAAGCGCCGTCGCAATGGACTCCTCTTTCGCCGGTTCGATGAAGCCGCACGTGTTCACGACAATGATGTCCGCGTTATCGGGTTCGTCGGCCACCACGTAGTCGTTGCCTTCCAGCAGACGATGCATACGTTCCGAGTCGACCGTGTTCTTCGGACATCCGAGCGTTATGAGGTTTACTGAGGGCATTGGAAACTCCCCGGCACGACGAGTGGCGGGCGGACATCATCGCTTCTGTACGAACGGGTCGCAAGGCTTGCAGAAAAAATGGTCGATGCGCCGAATTTTGTCAAGCGGAAGATGGGCGCAGATCCTTGAAAAGCGTATGAACCATCTGATTTCTCAATGGATCTCCCGCGGCGGGTTCGTACTGCTGGCAGGTGTCCTGCCGCTGGCCGCGCAGGAGGAGGAAATGGACTTCGAGCTGACCCGTATTGACAGTGGAGAGGCATCGGTCAGCCCTTTCTGGGGTTACAACGCGCCGAAGCTGGTGTTTGACGGGGACCACTTTTACACGCTGGGCAGATGGGGACGGCAACAGGATGGCGCCAGTGGGATCGTCTACCGGAATACGGAAGACGGCTGGGAGGCCTTCTTCGAATGGGACGACCTTCACCATCAGCCGGGTATGGTGTTGCTGGACTCGCGACAGCGTCTCGTAATCATCCATGCGCGTCGCGACGCCGGACCCCGCATTCTGCATCAGCGCAAACGCGGAAGCCCGCACGGGTTTGAAGAAATATCGTTGCCGCAAGGACTGGATCGCGCCGGTTATATCGGCGCGGCCATGGATGGCGAGCGGCTCGTTCTTGGATATATCGGGAGACCCGGGTCCTATTCCTTTCAGGTCGCCTGGGTCGACCTGGATTCCGGTACCTGGTCCCGGCCGTTCGTCCTGGCGCGGGAGCAACGGTCGACGGAACCGTGGACGACGTGGCTGTACCCATTGATCGTCCCCGACGGCGAGGGTTTCCACCTCGTCGTGAGTAATAACGCCTACCGCAGTTCCTATTACAACCGGATTAACTACCTGTACGTCCCATATGGTGACCCGGCGTCAGCCGTTGCGGAAGTGATCGCCGACGTGAATCCATGGAAACAGAACCTGGCCTTCGCCCAGTCGATCTGGCGATCGGAAAACGGCGCGCTGTTTGTGACGGCCTCACTCCGGCCCGAGGGAGGAAAGAACCAACTGCTCGTTTACCGTCGGGATCCCGATCTGCGCCGGTGGAAGGCGGTTTTCACCGGAAGCGCGGGAATCGCCGCGATCTTCGAGAGTCCGCGCGAGTACGGGCGAATGTGGATGTCCGCCACAGCGCGAAACGCCCTCCGGCTGTACCACGGCGAAGACGATGGCCAAAGATGGCCCGAGGTTCTCCTGGACGGCATCGAGGATTACGGACTGAGGAATCCCTTCTTCCTCTATGGAATCTCACCTGCCAGTGGAAGCCTGATTCCCGATGAGCCATGCGCGGTGTTCAGCAGCGGGACGCTCCCGGATATCGACCTCTGGTTCGTTCGATTCCGTACCTCTGTTCCGCATTCGCGGTGACCGTCCGCCGGGTTTTCCGGGCAGTGGGGACGCGAGGCGACCCGCGAAATGTCCCACCGTACACCCGGGAATGGCAGGGCTTCCGGCAGCTGAAAGGGACCAGGATCAGGGTTCTTTCTTGACAAGTGGCGCCTGACAGGTATATTTACGGGATGACAGAGCAGGTTGAATGAGGACATTCCGGAGGCACTGGAGATGGCTGCAAGATGTGACATTTGCGGGAAGGGGCCGATGGTCGGCAACCACGTCAGTCACGCCAACAACAAAAAGAAACGGCGTTTCAATCCGAATCTCAGGCGTGTGCGTGTGCTGGTGGACGGGACGACCAGACGGATCAAGGTCTGCACGAAGTGTATTAAACTCGGCCGCGTGAACAAAGCCGCGTAAGTTGCGCCCGACGTCGTTGGACGTCCCCCGCGCATTCCTTCCAGAGAGTCGGGATGCGCTGCAAGAGGATGCCAGACCGGAAAAACTCACCTTTTGTTTCCAGGTGGGTTTTTTTATGTTACCGGCGGGTTGGCCTACTCGCGCCACCCCCGCATACATGGTGTCGAAATCGGACTTGATGTTACGGACGGGGGCCCTGTCCGGATGGATTACCTTCGCGGCAAACGTTACCTGAATACGCTGCAGGACTGGGAACGGGACGGGACGGCGGCGGGTTCGCCGGAGCACTATCTGCCCCGGATGCGGGCGCTGCTGCGGCGGATGGGAAACCCGCAGAATGACTTTGCGTCTGTAATCGTGGGCGGTACGAACGGCAAGGGTACGGTGGCGAGCGTCCTTGCCGGCCTGCTCCAGGCAAGCGGCCGCCGGACCGGATTCTACTCCTCTCCGCACCTGCACACGATACGTGAACGCATCCGGGTCGACGGCCGGATTCTGGAGAAGGACGACTGGGCGAAGCAGCTCTCGGACCTTTACGATCGAACGCGCGGATTCGAAGGGGAGGGATACGGTTCATTCACCAGGTTCGAGGCGTTGACGGCGCTGGCGACGTCCATGTTCGCACAGGCCGGCGTCGAAATCGGCGTGTTCGAGGTTGGGCTGGGCGGCCGGCTGGACGCAACCAATGCCTGGGATTCCGGTGTGGCGGTCCTCACGTCGATCGATCTCGATCATACCGAAGTATTGGGCGATACGGTGGAGGCGATCGCGCTTGACAAGCTCGAAATCACCCGTGCCGGACGTCCGCTCTTCACAGCGGCCACGCAGCAACCCGAAGTGCTCGCGCTCCTGCGCCGCGAGTGCCGCAACCGGGGCGTGGATCTTCGCGTCATCGGCGGCGAAACGGACGGTGACCGGAATTGCGCAACGCCGGATTTCCCGGGTCAGGAGATATTGGGCCGCGGGTCCGTATTCCGGAAGAACGCCGGGCTGGCGATTGCGGTCGGTCGCCACCTTTTGGGGAAGGAACTGACAGATGCCCGGATCGTCGACGCCCTTACCGGACTCGATCTGCCGGGCAGGTTCGAGGTGGCGCGGCGAACGCCCCGGGTCATACTGGATGGCGCGCACAACCCTTCCGGCGCCGCGGCCCTCGCGGTAGATTTGGGCAGGATGTCGAAGCGATGGACGTTTGTGGTGGGGGTGAACGCGGGTCACGACGCCGGGGGGATACTCGAAGCGATCAGGCCACTGGCAGGACGAGTGGTCTTGACAAGCTCCGGCCACCCGAAGGCCCTGGCCGTCGACGTGTTGCGGAAGAGCCTGCCCACGGGGCTTTCCGCCTGTTGCACAGATGGCATCGCGGAAGCGCTCGGACGCGCGGGGTTGCGGGAGGAGAATCCCGTCTGTGTCATGGGATCGCTGCATCTCATTGGCAGGGCGCGTGAAGCGCTGGGGCTGCCATGCGAGCGGGACGGGTTCGGGGAAGAACTGCACGAGGAGAGTCTCGCGTGCCTGGCGGAAGCCTGCGCCAACCGGGGCGTTAGTATCGAACTGGCATCGGAAGACGGAAATCTGTTCTGCATCAGGCCGCCCGGACGCGGGCCGGTCTATTTTCTGCGCAACCGGCATCCGTTCAACGACTACGTGGCCGCCCGCCTGGCGGAAGACAAGGCGTACCAGTACGAGTTGTTTACACGGGCAGGTCTTCCGGTTCCTGAAACCCTGGTGGCCTTCAATCCGTTTGCGGACGAACGGTTCTCGCGTTACCGGACACACGCGTCCGTCGACGCGGTTGTCGAGGACGTCGAGCGACTGTTTTCATACCCCGTCGTTGTCAAGCGAAACAGGGGGTCGCTTGCCCAGGGCGTATTCCTGGAGACAGACCGGGGCGACCTGAAGAGACGATTGCGGACCCTGTTCGAAAACAGCGGGTTCCTGGACAACTTGATGCTCGTTCAGGAGTTCGTCAGCGGACCCGAGTTTCGGGTCGTTGCCGCCCGGGATGAGTTGCTGCTGGCGTACGAGAAAGTCAGCGAGTCACCGTACAGCGGCCTGAATCCGCTGCACGGGCCAACGGGTATTGCAAAGCCGGTGGATGCACCGGACGTGATCGATGCGCTGTCGCGGTTGACGGCGAGGGTGTCCGGCGTTATCGAGCTTGGATTCTACGCGATCGATGTGATTCGGTCGTCCGGCGGATTCCTGGTGATCGAGATCAATCCGAATCCGATGTGCTATTTCTACAATCTGCACAACGGGCGATCGGATTTCGTCGGCATTTACGAAAAGCTGATCCGAGAGTATCTTTCTGTCCCGAAGCTGCCGGCCGCGCAGGACGACGGACCTGCACGAATGTAGAACTTCGTGCAGACGGAAGACGCGGAGAGGAAACGCCATGTCGCTCACCAGCGCCCAACTCGAACAGTACCACGACGACGGGTATGCCATTGGCGGACGGGTTCTCGATGACAACGAGCTCGCAAGGCTGCGCGAAGCACTGGATTCCATTATCGAAGGCTTTCCTCCGGGCCGGCGGCCCGAGAATATGCCGTCGCTCCACTACGAAAACGGATATCTTCGCGATCTCTTCCTGAGCGACAGTCTCGTCGACGTGGCGGCGCAGATCGTGGGTCCGGACGTCGCGCTGTTCACTTCCTACGTGATCAGCAAACGCCCGGACGACGGCCTGGCGGTAGACTGGCATCAGGATGCCGCGTTTTTTCCGATCGAGCCGATGGATACGTTCACGCTCTGGCTGGCGGTGGACGATTCCGACGAGGAGAACGGCTGCATGCGGGTGCTTCCCGGCAGCCACCGGAAGCAGGCCGTGCTGTTGCACAAGGTGGATCTCGACTCCGGCACGACGCTGCCGATGTCACTGGAGAACCTGGATCTTTCGAACGCAAGAGACGTACAGTTGCGCGCGGGTGAGTATTCTGTTCACGACCCCTGGATTCTGCACGGGTCCAATCCCAACAGGTCGTCCCGGCGGCGTTGCGGCATCACGTTGAAATACATCTCCACGCATGCCGCAATCGACCGCACGTTCGTTTCTCCGTCCGGGTTCGACTGGGACGGGCTCCGTCTCTACCATGCTCGAGGAAATCCGGGCCGCCACAGCTACGTGAACTGATCTTCAGAGTACCTTTCGGAGAACCGGTGTGAGAAAAAGCCAGAAATGACCCGGGGCGCGTATCGATTTGTCCTGCTTGCCGACCTCCATCTTTCGGACAACCCGGACACGGCTGCCCATCAGGCGCTTCAGTGGGCCGTCGACCGGGTGAACATGGAGAGGCCGGAATTCCTGGCTGTGGCCGGAGACGTCACGACTTTTGCAACCGCCGTCTCGGCCACGCGCTGCCTGGATGCGCTGGACCGGGTCGAAGTCCCGGTACTCTTCACACCGGGAAACGCGGAAAGGCGCGGCGGGCATGCGATGTCGGTTTTCGAAAACCTCGCGTCTCCCGATCGCCGTGCGGCCGTGTTCGGCGACCTGCTGGTTCTCCTGCCCGATACGTCGACCGGGTCCGTACCCGGCCGCGAACGCTCGTGGCTGAACCGGAGTCTCCGGTCGAACCGCGCACAGCGGCGGCTGGTCATCACCCACTATCCGCTGGACAGAATGGACGAAGAAGCCAGCGCGTGGCTGACGCGCTGGCTCTGTGAGAACGGCGTCGAGCTTCTCGTCGCGGGGCACAGCCACATCCATCGGACCCGGCGTGAAAACAGCTTCGTCGAGGCCGTGGTTCGCGGGCTGGATCCGGACAAGGCGATCGGAGACCTTCCGGGGATCAGCCTATTCGCGAGCGAGCAAACGGGAGTATGGACGGAGACCTTCATCCCCTGGTCGCCCGCGATCCGGCTGCTGCCCGCGGACCTGCCGAATGGAATGCTGCCCGTGGGATGGTCGATACAGGGCGATCCGGTAATGGCGGCGCGGGAGACCCTGGGATCCGGGCTGCCCTGCCTCGAGATCCGACCGGCGGACCTGGATTTTTCGCAACGTGCGCTTTCCGGTGCGCTTCGAGAGCTTCGAATTCGAGGGCCTCTGTATCTGTCCTATCATCTGCCGGACATGAGATGGAATTCAGGGACCGGACGCGTCGAGGGCATGGATTCAGTACGGGAGCACGTGGATTGCGCTTTGGCTGCGGGCGCGGACAGCCTGACGGTTCACGTCCCCAGGGCGAGCGCCGGCGCGATGGAGTTCGTTCGGGAAGATCGAACGGAACCCACAGGGTGCTTCCTGGAATTCGTGGCGGCTTACGCGGATTTATTCGGGGAAGCGGCCGGCGCCGGTGTGGGGATCGCGATCGAGAATATTCACAATCCCGCCGATACGCCCGCGGACTCGCCGGAGCGGGAATTCGCCACCCGGATCGAGGAGTACCTCAGATGGATTGACGCGGTGGCAGCGGAAATTGGTGATGTGCCCGGATCAGGGGTGGGCGCGTTGCTGGACGTGGGCCACGCGCGCAACAACGGGGGCGATCTGGACAATCTGCAACCCCTCGGCGACTGGTATGCCCGGCTCGGGCGGCGAATCCTGGGATATCACATCCACCAGGTCGACACGGATCCCGTGTCGGGTGTACTTTCCAATCATCACGAGATAACGGATCTGTTCGGCAGCCGGATTTCCTTTGCCGGCTTCCTGTGGTCGTGGTCCACGCATCAGATCACCCGCGGGCCGCTCTTCGTGGAGGTCCGCGACGCAGCGGGCCGGGAGAAGACGGTCCGGCGTTTCCGGCGGCTGTTCGAGTACGCACACAGGATCCGGGACGCGTCGGACCTGCCGGACAGATTGAACCGGTTTGACACCGAGGCAAGCAATGATTCCTGAATTCGAGGTAACAGGTGCGCCATTTCAGCGTGGGGAGCAGATCGGACGCCGGTTCAGGGCGGAGATTCGGGAAAGCCTCGCCCGTTTTTCGGACATCAATGAAGTGCGGAACCGGCAGGCCGGCCTGATGGAGGCGATGCGCGGACATCTGCAGGCGGAGTTCCCGGAAATCATCGAAGAGATTCGCGGCATCGCGCGCGGGGCGGAGGTTTCCGACGAGGAGGCGTTCTACAAGAGTTCCTACAATGCGGTCGCTCCCGCGATGGCCGACGATCTCGCCTGCAGCAGCGTGGCGTTTGCCGCCAGCGACGCCGGGCCCATTCTCGGCAAGACCGACGACGGGAGTTTTCGCCCGGATTCGGACCGCCTCGGTGGACTCACGATCCTGACGATACGTTCGGACGAGTGGTACGACGTTTTGTGCGTAAACCAGATCGGAACCGTGTGGAACGAATGCGGCGTAAACGAGGCGGGGCTCTGCATCGGGACGAACTCGGGTCATCCCACGATGAGGGGGCAGGACGGTTCCGGAGTCCCCCAGCACATCGCCCCTCGCCTTGTGTTGCAGCGGTGTGCGAACGTCAGGGAAGCCGTCGATCTGCTGAGGCGGACGACGCTGACCGGAAAGGGCATCAACATCGTACTGGCCGACGAGGAGGGAAACGTGGCGGCGACGGAGAACGCGTGCGCCATGAACGGGGTCCGGCAACCGGAGCATGGCGTCGTATTCTCCACCAACCATTATTTCAGCGAGAAGATGCAGGCCGTGGGCTGGAAATGGGACCCCGGTTTCATCAGCACACGGTATTTTCAGAATTCGCTGAACCGGATCGCGCACCTCTACGGGAGGTTCGGAAACGGAGGGAAATCGCTCACGATGCAGGACATGCGCGAGGTCCTGATGGATGAACACAATCCCGGCGGTCTTTGCCAGCGACCGCGGAATAACGAAAACAACATGATCACGAATTTCGGCGTTATACTCGTGAGCAGGCGTCGTGAGATGTGGCTGAACGAAGGGCTTCCGTCTCTCGACAGGTTCACGAGGCACACATTGGTTTGAGTCTGCGAACGGACCCGCCAGGAGATGGGGAATTCCGAATGTCCCAACGTTCATCCACCCCTCTCGCCGTGGTGACCGGCGGCGCCAGCGGTATCGGCAAGGCCACGGTGGAGCGCTTCGTCGCCGCGGGTTTCGTCGTTGCCGCGCTGGATCGTTCGCGGGAGGGGCTGGACCGGCTGGCGCAATCGGATGTTGACCGGCGCATCCACGCGTACCCCTGCGACCTGGCCGAGGTTGAGACCCTCACTCCGCTCGCCGTGCGGATTGTCGAGGAACTCGGCCCGCCACGCGCTCTGGTGAACAACGCCGGCGTGTGCCTCTACGCGGATATCACCGAAACGACTGACGAAATGTGGGAAACCTCCCTGAACACCAATCTCGTTGGCGCGTCCGCGTTGATCCGCGGGTTTGTCCCCGGTATGAAGCGGGTGAACGGGGCGGCTATTGTCAACGTGGCATCGAGGAATGCCCTGTCGAGCAGCCCTCGCGCGGCGACGTATGACGCTGCAAAGGCCGCGCTGCTGGCGCTCACGCGCACGCTGGCCGTGGAACTGGGCGGCGACGGCATCCGCGTGAACGCGGTGCTGCCCGGTTTTATCGATACGCCGATTCACGGCGACCTGCTCGAAGATCGGGTTTTCGTGGAGAACTACCTGAGGCTGATACCGCTCAACCGCATTGGCAGACCCGAGGATATCGCCAGCATCATCTACTTCCTCGCGTCGGACGAAGCGTCGTTCGTCACCGGTCAGGGCATCGTGGCCGACGGGGGACAGATGTCGGGCCAGAACTACGTCAAGGTGTTCGGCGAACGGGAGTCATTCCGGGCTCGCCAGGAACCCGAAACATAAGATTGGAAACCGGCAGTGGCGTTTTCACAGGAGGTGCAAGGTGGCAATTCAGGTTCGAGGGCGCGTGATTGAAGACCGGTCTGGGCAAGGCTTGACCGGGGTTTCGGTTTCGAACGGCGAGGAAATCGTACAGACGGACGGAGAGGGTCGGTACGAACTCGACGTGGAAACCGGTACGCACCGGTTCGTGTTTATCACGGTTCCGGACGGGTATCATGCGCAAGACGGGTACTATCGTTCCGCGGCGGACTGGTCGGAGCAGCGCGACGAAGTGGATTTCCGGCTTTCGCCGTTTCCCGCACGGTCACGGCTTTCGTTCACTCTGGCGCAGATTACCGACACGCATATTGTCACGGAAGGAGATACGCACACGTCCGGTCCCGTGCTTTCGGAAGCCCTGCGTCAGATCGAACGGGAGGCGAAGCCCGATCTGATTATCGCCAGCGGGGACCTTACGGATTGGGGGACGAATGACGAGTTGACCGCCTTTCGCGACGCCGTCCGGACGATTTCGACGCCGGTCTTCCCTCTGTTCGGCGGGCACGACGGGAACCAGGAGCGGATGGGCGGTATTACCGTTGATGAGTTCGTTGAGTTGAAAGCCACGCCGAACAACCCGAAATTACAGGAGATCGGCAGGAAGTTCGCCGGTCTTCCAGCGACGCTGCACTACGAGGCATTTCTCGGGCCAACGTATTACAGTCTGGATTGGGGCGGACGCCATTTTGCGTTTTTTCCGAATGAAGACGCGTACTACCCTCCGGCGGACCTCGAGCGCAAGGTGCAGTGGCTCCGGGCGGACCTCGCGCTGCAACCCCTGGACCGCGAAATCGTGGTCATAGTACATACGCCGCCGCCGGAGTCGTTCCTGCGCGAATTGAGCAGATACAGGGTCCGACTCGTCCTGCACGGACACTGGCACTCCAGCAAGATTTATAAGCGCGGCGATATGGTCGTGGCCGCCGCCCCGCCGGTCTGTTTCGGTGGAATCGACACCTCTCCCCGGGGGTACCGCGCGGTGCGGTTCAGCGATCGTGGCGCTGCCCTCAGCCTGAGCGTACTCCAGGTCGCCAACGCCGCGTCAACTTCGCGGGAGACGTCCCCGCTGGACATTGGATTCGACGGCGGGTCGTTTCGCAGGAGATGGGCGCAGGAGATTCCGGGCGGGCTTCACCGGGCGGCGCCTGTTACGTCCGGTGAACGCGTGTTTCTCAGCCTGCGCGACGAAGGCTGGCCGGTGCAGGCAGGCGTCTGCTGCCTCGATGCCGCGAGCGGGGAAATGGTCTGGCACACCGGGACGGATGCGGCTGTAAAGAACAGTGTGGCTGTCGACGGCAGCGCCTGCGCGGCGGTGTCCATAACGGGTCGCGTACATCTGTTGGACGCGGGGTCCGGCGCCACAATGTGGGAGGCAGACCTGCCTGAGTATCCCGAACGCTGGATATATTCCGCTCCGGTTATCGCGGATGGAACGGTCTACGCGGGCGAGAAGGCGGGATACGCGGCTTTCGATCTGGCGTCGGGTCGCAGGATCTGGCATTCGGTGAATGAAGACGGTGACAACTGGGCATGTTATGCCAGCCCGCAGGTCTCCGGAGACCTGCTTCTCCTTCTCGTTCAGCGGCGGGGGCTTTTGGCGCTGGACCGTGCGACCGGAGACGCAGTCTGGGAGCGAAAGGCGGGGGTCGAATTTCCCTATGCCGGACCGGTCCTGGCGGGAGACCTTCTCGTGAGCGGGGGCGGCTCGACAGACCTTCACCACTTCTCCGGCAAACGTTCGCTTCTCATCGCCGTTGAGAAGCACTCCGGCGGGGTCGTCTGGGAAAGACAGATTCTGCCCTCCAGGTATCCAACGGGACTACTCGTCCACAGCGAGCGGATTTACGCGACCACCCCGGAGGGCGAGGCCCTTTGTTTCGGGCTGGACGACGGTGCGCTGCTCTGGCGGTTTCAAACCGGAGACGACCTGCTGGATATGGTTCCCTATCGCCGTGGGGTGCGATCCATTCTGGCCGCTCCGGTGATGCACGAGGGTTCCCTCATCGTCTGCGGGTGCGACGGATTGCTGTACGTGCTGGACCCCGCTTCGGGCCGATGCCTGGACAGCGCCGCATTCGGCTCCCCGATAACGGCGTCTCCATGCGCAGTGGAGGGCGGCCTGGTTGTGGGAACGTATGACGGACGGGTCTTCTGTTTCGGGCGAGACGGGAAAGACGCCTGACGGCCGCAGAGCCTAACCTTGATTCGTACGTCTTCGGGGACGTTAATTCGAATATGTGATTATAAATAAAGGCGATTAGAAGGCGGATTACCAGGATACACCAGGTTACTGGACGTGAAGGGAAAAAACATCCTTCTATACGTCGATAACGCCCCGTTTCGGAAGGTTTTATCGCGTCGCCGCGGTGCTGTTTTTTTCTGATTGAGGCAAACCGTCTACTTCCGGG
>CAZKDZ010000305.1:0-10048 GCA_964551635.1 uncultured bacterium
AAGAACTCATCGACAGAATTCAAACCTTCACCGACAACTACAACGAGACGTCCAAACCTTTCGTCTGGACCGCCACCGCACAATCGATCCTCGAAAAAGTCGAACGATTATGTAAAGCTATTTCTGGGACAGGACACTAGTGCGCGTGGCCGCCGCCCAGCGAGGACTTTAACATCAGCGACTTGAGATGAAATATGCCCGCAACCGCAATTACGTCCCCCTCACGAAGCCCGGCCGAGACAGCCGTCCAGTCGCCCACGGTCGGACCTGAAACAACGGATTCCGCGTGAAATTCATGACCGTTTTCAACCTTGAACACAGTCGTTGTGTTACCGATCATCGTCACCGCGGCGCTGGGCACAGCCAACACCTCATCCCCGCTTCCGGTTACGATTTCAACCTCGACGAACTGCCTCTCGTGCAGCCGGTCGCCCGCGTTGTCTACTTCGATTCGGACGCCGTGGGTGCGGGTGGTCTCGTCCACGCGATGGTAGCGTTGAACAACCTTGCCGTCAATCCAGTTCACGCCATCGGGAGTGACCCGTGCGGGAATGCCCGCGTGGATGTCGGGCACGCCCACGGCGATCGGACGGGCCTCCACCCACATCACGGATTCGTCGCTGATATCGAACAGCACGCGTCCGGGTTCAATCAATTCGCCCACGATAAAGTTGTCCTGCAAAACGGTCCCGTCCTGCGGGGCCAGCAGATCGAACACGCCGCTGGCCCTGTCTGCGTCGGCGGTGTTCATCAGCGCATCAGCCTGCGCCCTGGTCATGCCGTAGGCCAGTACTCTGGCCAGCGCCAACTGCCGGGCCACCCGCGCCTCCGTGTAACGTCGCTCCGACACGGATTCCGGACCGAGGCTCCTGGAACGCTCCCACTCCCGGTTGGCAACGATCAATTCAGCCTGCGCCTCCGCCATGGCGACGCTGGACAGCGTCACCATCCGCTGGCCGGCGCTGACCGATTCACCGAGGATGACGTGGCGGGCGACGACCTGAGCGGTAATGCGGGGCGTAACCCGGGCGGACCTGTACATATTGATCTCCACGTTCCCGGGCACGCGTACGGTCTCGCCCAACGCCCGTCGTGAAACGCGGTCGACAACAACGCCGGCGGCGCGCTGCTGCTCGGCTGTCAGTTCGATTATTCCGGACGCTTCGCCTTCCGGCTTTTCGTGGCCGGCTTTCTCCGCAAAGACAGGGGCGGCAATCGCCAGGCTCGCACACACTGCGAATCGTGCCCGGGTATTCATCGATATTTCTCCATTTCCATTTGCCGGATACGACGATTCAACGGTCTGTGCCGAAACCGATCCAGGCGTCGATCTGTCCCGAAGCCGACAACCACTCCAGCCACGCCCCCCACAGCGTTTCCCGCAGGTCGAGCGCGCTTTCACGGAGATCCAGCGTCTGACCGGCGTGGACAAGATAATCCGTGGTGCCAATGTCGCCGGCTTTCCACAGCCTGCGCAGTTGTTCCTGTTGACGCGCGAGGCTCGCCTGTCCTGTCTTCCGCCAGTCTTTCCACGCGGCCAGCGCCAGCTGGTAGCGCTCCATCGCGCTGACCAGGCGCGCGCGCGCGCGCCGCAGCACGTCTGCCTGCGCCTGCTGCGCCGCTCGGCGTTCGGCCGCGGCCGCATCCACTTCATCGCCGAACCGATTGAGCAGCGGCAGCGGGATCGACAGTTCCGCAACCGTTAGCCGGTCGCCGGCCTCGCTGCCGCCCCCCAGGCTCAGCGTGGGATCGGGCCGCCGTTCCCTGCGGCGAAGCTCGACGAGGGCCTTGGCGGCATCCGCCCGGCGCCTGGCGGCGAGGACTTCCGGGAGCGCTTCGATCAGGGACTGAACGTTGGCGCCGTCGGGCAGGTCCGGCAAAGAGGAAGGGAGCGAAGGCCACTGTGTCGCGGGCAGATCCGGTGCGAGAACGCGGACGGCCTGTTTTGCTCCGGCAAGCGAAGCCGCGGTGGTTGCTCTCCTGATTCGCGCGTCCACGGCTGCCAGTCGCGCCAGCTCGAGTTCCACCTGGTTCACGTCTCCCGTCTCGAACCTGCGTTGCGCGAGCTCCGCGAATTCGCGCATTAACTCCTGGCGCCGCGCGGCCAGACTATCGCGTTCGGCGCCGGTCCGGTGGGCGGCCAGACCGTTCAGCAGGTCAATTGCAACGCCGCGGCGTACAAGGGTAACCGCGGCCTCGGCGACCCGACGCTCCGATTCCGCCAGCGCGCTGCGGGCCTTGCCCTTGCCGCCCCAATCAACCGTATATCCGATCCCGAACCAGTAGCGGGTTTCATGCGTTCTCTCGAAGTCTGCATTGATCTCCGGATTGTACAGCGGTCGGGATGCGGCGTCCCGATCGCTTCGTCTCGCATCCAGCGCAGCTCGAGCCGCCTTGACGCGGGGATTGGCGTCGACGACCGATTGCACGAACCTGCGAAGCGCGTGATCGGCCGGCGCAATGCCCGCACCGCCTTCCCCGGCACCCCGGGCGGCAAATGGCACGGACACGACCATGCACAGGGAAAGGATGATCCCCCACGATGATATTCGCATAGACCCGCTTCCGACTTTAGTTCGCTGCCGCACGCCCGGATTGTCGTTCGGGTTCATGAACCTTTCAAATGCGACTCCTCCGCGCGCGTGGCTCGCCTAAAACGACACCGGGACGATTGAAATCGTCCCGATGCCGACACAACGATATGGACAAGAACCGTAATTCATGCGGTCCCGGTGTCAGTGTGGATCCTGCAACAAACCCACACCGATTCCGCTAGAGCGCGAAACCCAGACTGACCCCGCCCCAGACTCTGTTTTGCTCGTCTTTGGTCCGATGGAAATCGAAATCCATGGCCTCTAGTTCTTCGGTCCGGCGTATGAAGCCGATGACTGGCGACAACGAGAAGTAGTTATGGCTTACACCAAGTGAAATCGACGCACCGGCGTGGTTGAATTCGAATTTACCGGTGGTGTCACTGTATCCGATATCGGCGGAAACGCCCAGTGTGACGTTCCCCTCCGGGGTTAGTTGAACTTCGTGACCGATGCTGCCATTGACATACCAGTAATCGAACTGGCCCATGTCGCGATAAATCGTTACTGACGGGGAGCCGGCAACATCCAGACTCGCGCCCGCGAAAAACTCGGTTGTAAGTCTGTCGCCCTTCTCCAGGCTTGGAAACGTGTATTGGATCATCCCGACGGTCAGCCCCACGTTTTCGTACTGTTCTCCCAGATTGCGGTCGTACGCAACCGTGAAGTCGAGTTCATCGCCTGCCTCCTGAATGCTCCTCTGCTTTAATGCCCAGGAACCCCAGATGTTGAACGAGAAACCGGAATCGCCGAAGCCCAGGGTAAAAGAGGGTTGCGCGGAAGGCTTATCCGTAAAGGCCACGCCGCGGAAAACGTAATGCGTGACAAGATCCATGCTGCCCTCAACGGAAATATCCTCTATCTGGGCGAATGCGGGACTGGCAAGCAGGCAAAGTGTTACGACGAGAACGAGCGTGCGAGTTGGCATGTTCTTCATTCCTCCATTCTTTTTAGGTGATTTCCACGGTAGAACTCACCCCAACCCCAAGTTGACTACACTTCCGTGAATGCATGATGAGAAATAAATACGGGGGAGGTTGACGTGTTGAGGCGGCAATCGACGTGGCGACAATCCGGCATATCGGATCGGTTCACTTTGAATGATCCTGTCAGATAACAAGACATTTAATCTTAGGGTCACGCCGGTTCAATGTCAAGTTGATTTTTCTCATGCCTGGTCGTGTTGAAAGCCAGATCGGCTGCACCGGAATGACCGCCTGGCACCTGCGCATCAGCCCGCATCGACAAAAGGCCTACCTCACGAACAACATGTCGCGGTACGTCGGCAGCGGCCACAGATCGTCCGGAATCACCTTCTCCAACCGATCCGCCACGTCGCGCACCGCGTTCATCGCCGGGATCACGTTGTCCCGCATGTGGACCACCTTGGACGACATCTCGTCTCCGCCGAGTTCTTCATTTTGCGCGTCCAATTCGTCCAGCGCAACGCTCAATTCATCGATCAGGCCCGAGACCCGTGTAATGTTGCTTTCGAGACCCGTTGTGGATCCGCCCGCCTTCTTCGTCCCGTTCCACGCCGACGTGAGCTGCTGCAGGTAGGCGACCGCAGCAGGCACTATCATGCAGCGGGCCATGTGCGCCGCCGTTTCGCCTTCGATGTTGATCTTGATGAAGTATTGCTCGGTGAGTACCTCCAGCCTCGCCCCCAGTTCGCGTGGCGTCATGACGCCGTATTTGTCGAAAAGCACCTCGTTTTTGGCAGAGGCGAGCGCTGCCAGCGCATCGACCGCCGAGCCGGAGTTGAACAGCCCGCGGCGCGCGGCCTCCTCGACCCACTCGGCTGCGTAATTGTCACCATTGAAAATGATCCGCTTGAAGGACGGGATCTCGTTGGCCAACAGCGTCCACAGCGCATCCTCGATCGACGTGCCGGCATCGACGATCGGCTCCAGCAATTCCGTCCAATTGTCGATGGCCTCAGCCACGATCGTATTGAGGACGGTTGCCGACAGCGAAATATTCGCCGAAGAGCCTACCGCGCGGAACTCGAACTTGTTCCCAGTGAAAGCGAATGGAGACGTGCGGTTGCGGTCTCCGGAATGGCGCGTAAGGTCAGGAAGAACATTGACTCCCAGGCCGAGGAGCCCATCGTGTTCCCGCTTCTCCGCCTTGCCGGATTCCTCGAGCTGGTTGAAGATGTCTTCGAGCTGGCTGCCCAGGAACACCGAGATGATGGACGGCGGGGCTTCGTTAGCGCCCAGGCGGTGATCGTTCCCGGCGCTCGAGACGCTGGCCAGGAGCAGGTCCTGGTGCTGCTCGACCGCGCTCATCACCGCGGTACAGAAGAACAGAAACATCAGGTTGTCGTGAGGCGTGTCGCCGGGATCCATCAGGTTGCGTTCCGAAGTGCCGAAGGACCAGTTCAGGTGCTTGCCGCTGCCGTTGATCCCTGCGAAGGGCTTCTCATGCAAGAGGCAGATGAATCCATAGTCGCGCGCGCTTCGCTCGAGGACCCGCATCATCAGCTGCTGATGGTCCGACGCGACGTTCGCGTTCTCGTAGACCGGCGCCATCTCGTATTGCCCCGGCGCCACCTCGTTATGGCGCGTCTTCATCGGCACGCCAAGCCGGTACAGGTCCATCTCGATGGACTGGATGCACGCCAGCACCCTCTCGTGGATCTGTCCGAAATAGTGGTCGTCGAGTTCCTGACCCCTTGGAGGCCTTGCACCGAAGAGCGTACGGCCCGAGGTCATAAGGTCGGGTCTGCGGTAATAGAACTCGCGGTCGACGAGAAAGAACTCCTGCTCCGGACCGAGGCTGGCGGTTACCATCCCTGCATCGATCCCAAAGAGCTTGAGCGCTCGTCGCGTGACCCGGTCGAGTGCGTCCATCGACCGCAGCAGCGGGATCTTGGCATCGAGACTCTCTCCCGTCCAGCTGGAAAAGGCAGTGGGAATGCACAGGTACGTCGCTGACTCGCCGCCCATGATGAAGGCGGGAGAAGTAGGATCCCAGGCCGTATAGCCGCGCGCCTCGAAGGTGGCGCGCAAACCACCCGACGGGAACGACGACGCGTCCGGCTCGCCCTGTACCAGTTCCTCCCCTCCGAACTCGGTGATGGCGCGGGCATCAGCGCCCACTTTCAGGAAGGAGTCGTGCTTTTCGGCCGTGTGCCCCGTGAGCGGCTGGAACCAGTGTGTGTAGTGGGTCGCGCCCATCGAAAGCGCCCAGTCTTTCATCGCTGCAGCCACGGTGTCCGCAATATCGGAATCGAGTTGTTTCCCGTGGTGAATCGTCAGAACGAGTTGACTGTATACGTTTTCCGGAAGCCTGGACTGCATTTCGCGCAGTCCAAACGTGTCTTTTCCGAAGATGTCGGGCAGGAGATCGCGGTCGCCCGATCGTGACTCCGGCTTACGGTTCCAGGTTTTGGCGGCACTGACGGAATCGAAACGTCTCTGGATCCTCATTGTGCAGGTCATCCTTATGAAATGGTGTGTGTGCGCATGACGGTTCCAGCCCGGTCAGCGCGGCGTGTGTATAGTATTCTAACTATACGATCGAAATAGTCTGTAACGACTCTTTAGATACGAATAAAAAACCGATTATCAAGTGTAATTCCCGTCAATCGGCAACGTGGCCGCCGTATGGCCCGCGCGTTCACGATACAAACGAGACAGTTTACGCGTGCTGCGCGAAGGAATCGTATCGTGTCTCGTCGGAGGGGAGATCGATAACCGCGAAGTTCCGGTTCGATTTCATTCCTTTCCACCGTTCCCCGATCGGGCAGTCTCCTATGCGAACCAGTACGAAAAGAGGTCCGCACGCCTGAGGTAGAACTTCAGCCGGATTTCCCTGCCCTTGATCGGATCCAGATCCGTCCGCTCAAACCACGTCAGCCGATGGGAGACCGCGTCTCCATCCAACGCCGCACACCGGACCGCGGCGTATTCCGGCGCGTGATGTCCGTCCCCTTCGATTACGGCAGCCGCGAGCTCCCCGCGTCGCGCATCCGCATTCACATGGAGCCGGCCTCCAGGACAGACCACCGGTTCCGTCAACACCCACCCCGCCTGCTCCCCGGCAGCCAGACTCACGAAACCGTCCCGCCGGAGTCGCGCAACACCCGGAAGTCGCACGTAGGACAACCCGTGTCCGTGGACGGCCATTCCGTAGTAAAACCAGAGTTCGTCGTCCACGACTACCGGCGAGTTGGATGGCCAGATCACTCCGGAGTCCAATCCCCCGGGCGTATTGTCCAGAAACGGCACGCGATCCTCCGACCGGTTCCAGTGAATCCCGTCCCGGCTCGTTACCAGTTCGATGTAACAGCGGCCCAGCATCGCGGAATGTGCCGGCCAGTGCGGCAGCCGGTAGGGGAACCGTTTGGGGCGCTCCTCGGCGTACCCTTCGTGCACGCACAGCAGCCCCACGTACATTCCCTCGTAGAAGAACACGCCGATCGTCTGGAACTCGGTCCCGGTCGGATCGTCGGCGTCCGGCGCGAGTACCGTTTCGAGTTCGGTCCACCCGGTCAGATCCTCGCTCTCGCTTCTGGCGATCAGGCGAATCGAGAGGCCCTCCGGATCGACCCTTTCGTCGGGGCGGGCGACCTGCGGGCGGAAATAGGCCACGTATCGCCCGATGTTCCCGTCCCACCCCGCCATGCAGTTCAGCCCGTCGGAATGCCCTATGCGACTGGGTACTTGCACGTTTTGTACGTTGGACCATGACACGCCGTCGGGCGAAAAGCTGATGTTGTGCGGGTAGTAAAGCATCTTGTACCGGCGGGCGGCGTCTGATTCGTTCTCATCGATAACGACGCTCGGCAGACTTCCCGGCGGCTCGAACAGGACGTTGTTTTCCGTACTCCCGTTGATCTCAACCCGATTCAATGCCGGAAGCCGCCAGTGAATGCCGTTATTGGATTCCGCGTAGGCCACAACCGGCGTACCGCCCCCGTATCCGAAGTCTCTGATTCCCGGAGGCTTCGTCTGGTAATACATCTGGAATAACCCGGAGGGGCCGCGAACCACCGACGTGGGCACGAGGCTGGGGTTCAGTTTCGGAACGCCGCCCTCGGACGGCACCCGGTCCTCCTCGTACCGCACGCCCTCCCGCGCGTCGTGGAATTGATTCCCCACGAGCAGCGGATTCCCGACGTATTTGACAGGCGAGTGATATTGCCGCGAAACACGAAAGGTCTCCGCGACCCCCTCGTCATCCAGGAACAACTGACGGTTGGCTTTCGACAGAATGGGAGAACGCATCGCGAATCCTCTGGATCTTGAAATCAAGACAAGAATACAGCAATTGCCTTCGGGCTAGAGCGAAACGGAAAACCGAAAATACAGCAGAGGGTTATTGCGCGGCATCCCAAGTCAAGGTCGATGCAGATCGAGGTTCAATTCGAGAAGGGAGCCCTCATCGTCTCCCATGAAGCCTGCGATTCGACATCTATTGCACAACAAAACGTCCTTGATCCAACCTGTCTCCGCGTTTTTTCCGCCGAGCCATACGACCTTTGGAGGATGGCCGAGGGCGAAACTGAGTTGCCGGAAATCGTCATCTTTTGTCACAATTGCGAAGCCATGTTCAGCTGCGAAGTACCAGACTTCAGTATCAGGCCGGCCTTGAAGGCCGACTTGATTGACGCTGGCCGAGCCAGGAAAGGTCTCTTCAAGAAACGTCGCCAGCCGATAGCTAAGCATCTCGTCGAACAACAGCTTCACGCTGCAGAACCGGATTCAGGCTGGAGTTTATGCGCCTCAGAAAAGTCACGCGCAGCGCGGAGGTGCTGCCTTGTAAGTACCGGGAAATCTTCCAGAAGCTCCGCTTCAGACATTCCCGCAGCCATATAATCCAACACGTCATACACAGTTATTCGAGTACCCTCAAAGCAAGGTTTGCCGCCACGAACACCCGGCTGTGTCTGGATGTAGTTTTCATAGCTCATTCTGCGGTACCTGGTGGCATCTTCCTCTACACGGTTCGGTTCCCTCGCCAGTGCAGTCTCCACGTAGTCTTCAATGCTCATTTTTCGATACCTTGCGGCGTCGCCCATTATTCGGTACCTCGCGGCCTCCTCGTCCGGACATTTGCGTTCGCGTTCCCGTTCGGCCTCCCCATGCCCGTAAGTGCGGATCCTCCTGGTTAAACCCGCGGCTTCAGCAAGTGCAATCCATTTTTTCTCGTTCGTTGCCACAATGTGGTCATCGTCAGTGGAGTACAGAAACAGGTCGATATCTCCGCTATCGTTCTTCCTCGGCAGAAGCCCCTCCGTCATCAGACGAATCAGGTACTGCGTATAGATATGCGAATAGCACTCTATCCTGGAAATTGCGGCGACCCGATTGTCTACTTTCTTTGTGGTTATCCTTCCAAGGGCCCTGGTGTCTGCTTTGAAAAATGCTCGCATCTGGCAACCAGCTATAACCTGCGCGAACCATTCTCTCGACCTCATCCCAGCGAGAAATCGCTGTTTCTCGTCGCCTCGAAGTTTTGGCACGGACGGAGATCGTTTGTCCGAATCGGTGGCACACCATTTGCGAAACCCGGGAATATTCTCCACCATCAGGTGAATTAGCGAATCAACCCATTCCTGCTCGCCCTTTTCGCGCCATGTCGCCGCGAACGGTACATTTAAGGTCCTTCGGACTAAATTCTCGTAGTCGGGTACGCCTCTCCTGACCTCGTCAAGGCTGTGACCCTCCGCCAGGGCGAGAACGGCGTCTGCATAGGACGGAGCGGGTTCCGCCAGCTTATAACCAAAAGTGGTTGTGAGATACGATTCCGGATCGGGAAGTTCGTCGATACCATACGTGAGAATGGCGCGGGCCGCTGCCTTGCGGTCGTCGAACGACCGATCGTCAAGTTTAGATACCAGCTCAATAACCGAGATCGGAGAGTAACAGAGACGTTCTCCGGGCTTTCGGACGTCATTAATGTCGACGCGGTTCAAGCCGATGTCGTAAAGAACATGCGTATCGAGAATAACTGTCTTCGTCATGTCATGCTCCGTGGCGTCTGACGGCGTGCGTCCGACTGTTCAGGCTTCGTGCAGGAAAACTATTGAGATTTAGACATGTTGCGCTACCGAATCGTATAGCGTCTCCTCGGTTACCGGGTCGACAACCGCGAACCCTCCCGTCCGATTCAAGTCTTCCGAGGACCTGCCGGTCAACAACGAGATGACGTGTTCCATTATTGGCCCGTGAATCTGCTCGAACTTGTGCTTCGTGTCAAACGAGACGAAAATACTCGAAACCGTACCCGGTGAATCGGCCTTCGGCATGATCATCCTCCTGCTGGATGGCTCAAGCCTGAATACGTACCCGTCACTTTGTTTACCAACCAGGACTGTTAGCTTTTTCATCGTATCCTTCAATACTCCTCGACCGCGCAAGTACGACTCTTATTGCTCGGCGAATTCAATACAACGACGCGGAGTGTACAGACGATCCCGTCGATTAAGTTTAATTCCCGGAACCCCT
>CAZKDZ010000306.1:0-16048 GCA_964551635.1 uncultured bacterium
CTTGCCCAATGAATCTCCGCCCTTTGCGCCCCCCATCCCAACCGCAACGTCATATGCGACAACCAGGCCCAATAACGCGAGCGCGCTCTCCTTGCTGAGCAATCCACAGAAGAAAGCGACCAGCGAGAGCACATAGGCTGAACGTGAGCGAGAACTTTGTATATACAACAGCATACCTGCAAGCAAAAAGGCGCCGGCGAGCAGGTCGGAACGTCCAAAGGTGACACCTGCCGCGACTTCGGAATGAATCGGATGTACGGCAAACAACAGGCCTGCAAAGCCCGCCACAAAACGGCTCAGACCCGCACGTCTGCACAACAACCACGCCATCAGGCTGCAACCTACGTGAAGAAGCACGTTTGTCAGATGAAACCGAAACGGGCTAATGCCTCCAAGCGCGTCCAGCAGAAACGTCAGCACCGTCAGGGGCCGATATTGCCCGGTTTCGTTTCCGGGATAACCCGCCCAGTAGTGGGTGGTGAATACGCTGAGGAAATCCATCCGGTCCACGATCCAGCTTCGCACAATAAGAAACTGGTCGTCGTAAACCAGCCCGTTGTCCAGGGCGTTGGCATAAACCGCAAACGCGGCGGCGCCAACCAGAACGGGCCACGCCCATGTGTACTTAACATCTGCGCCTGCGGCCGTAACCCGGGGCGCCTTGCGTTTACGGGAGTCGCGCTTCGACATGTGTTCCCTATCGACCCGGGTGCCCACAAGGGACGCCCCTACAATGCCAGGGTACGCTTTCGGGTGCTGGAGCTCACCTCAATTCGAAAAAAGACAACCGTCAAATTTACCACAAAAAGCACAATAGGTAACGGCGCGAAAGCGGGGTGTGAAGATCGATCAAGGGGTAGAAATTTCCGTTCCCATCCAGAGCCTCAAGTGTCCGAGCATTTCGACATCAAATCGACCTTGTTCTTCATGTGTATAGACGACATTCAGGTCCCGGATTAATTGCGAATCAGGGTTGAATCCTGATCACCGGCCACGATCCGCCGACCACTGTTTTTGCCAAAAGAAACGGGCGGCGACAGGGCTCAGAGCCCGGTCGCCACCCGTCGGTTCACACGCCGACAATGCATTGGATTACGTCAGATTCGATCGTCTCCAACGCCTTGAAAAGCCAACGTTAGAACGTGCCTCCCACAGAAACGCGAATCGGCGGATCGAACATTACGACACCGTCGTTCTTCTGCAATAACGATACCGCAACGTCCGCCGTGATCGTGCGTCCACCGAACGTCTGCTTCAGGCCGGCACCCACGGCGATGCTCTCGAGGTCGTAGTTCCACTTCCAACCGGCGCGCAACGCGAGCGCATTCTGCAGCCACAACTCGGCGCCGAAGTGCCAGCGCTGCTCGAAGTCCACAAAGAACGCGCTTTCCACGGATGCAGTGAGGTAGGACGGATCGCCCTTCTCGCCGTAGACTTCCGCAGCCACGCCGATATTGTAGACGAGCGGCAGGAGATACGCGCGGTCGCCCGATTTGCGGTCAGGACCGAAATTCTTGAACGCCATCGCAATACGAAGGCTTCTGAAGCCCGTGTAGAAGAAACTGCCCACGTCTACCGTAAAGCCCGTGGTCTTCACCGTGTAGAGCTTCTCCTGTACGTAATTCGCCTTGGCGCTGAACGAGAATTTGTCGGTGAACTTGATCGCATACAGCAGACCGACCGAAATATTGTGTACGACCACATCCTGCCCGGTTCCGTTGGGCTGGTAGATCGTGGTTTCTTTCGACGGCTTGGGGTTGTGGGACACAACGGTAATCCCCAACACCTCGCCCCTGGCCGAACGCGTGTTCCAGACAGCAGACGCCGAATAGAGCTGGGTGTCGAGCAGGAAACGCGTCCAGTTCAACTGGTAGGCCACGCGTTCCACGTGTACGAGCCCCGCGCCGTTCCAGAAGATCGCGTTGATATCGTCGGCTACCGCGGTATACGCATCGCCCATACCCACGGCGCGGGCGCCCTGGCCGATCTTGAGGAACTGCATCCCGGAGATATTGACTTTCTTGACACCATACTCACCGGTCACCCCGCCCCACTTCACGGCCAGAGCCGGTGAAGCGGCAAGCAGCAGGGCCAAGACCGACGCAATGATTAGCATGCTTCTTTTCACGTCATTTCCTCCTAGTTTGAGCCCGCTACTTGATCAACACGAAGCTGCCTTTTCGCGTCTCTCCGCCGGACACAACTACGAAATAGTACAGACCGGTCTGCACTTCGCCGGCGATATTGAACGAGATCTGACGAAACTCGGTTTCACCCTTGGTGAGCGGTGTCCGGTCCGTGGTTTCAACGCGGTCGCCGGAGGCCGAGTAAATGTGAATTATCGCGTCCGAGGTAAGGCCCACGATGCGAAGGTTGCGGGAGTTGGGATACTGGTGCACGCCGTCCACGTAGTACGGGTTCGGCACGATGAGCACCTCATCCGGGAGGCCGGACAACAGGGCCTGGAACGGCTTGCGGTTGTCGCCGTCGTAGGTCCTGGCCGTGGAGGGGCCCCATCCGCTTTCATACCCCCTCTTGATATTGGCCTGCACGCGATCGCTGGGGATGTCGTCTATGGTCATCCCGCTGTTCCACGTGTACGACTCCACGCCCCTTGCATACGGGCGTGCGGAGTAGAAGTAGGAAAAGCCGGCCGTGGTCTCCAGGTCCTCGTATTCATAGACGCCGTCGGCATTGATGCCCCATTCGCCCCGGGGCAGTCCCGCCGGACTGACAGAAGAACCGCTGGAACCGTTTTCGATGATCCCGTACAGCTCCCAGGGACCCCAGGAAAACCACTCCGACTTGTACAGGCGCACGCCGAGGACATCCTGCTCACCCGTGTACGGGTTAACCGCGGACTCGGACTCCCTGCCCCACCTGATCAACTGCTTGGCCTTGGTAGAGGACGTGAGGTTGTCCGCCGAAATGTACGCCTCGGTCGGCGAGGCGGGTACCTGGTAGTTGTTGTCATACACCCAATGGGCAAGCTTCAGGTTCTCAAGCGCGGCCTTCTCGCCGTCGGTCTTGATTTTCTGAATCTTGTTCTCGGGACTGTCGCTGGACCGGTCCCACTTGATCAGCCCGATGTCCTGCTCATTGGCGGGAATCGGCGCGAGCAAGGAAGGGTGCCCCGCTCCCCAGGAAAACACGAGCTTCACGGACTCATCCACGCCCACGTTGTAGGGCCCGTAAACCGTCATGTCGTGGAACACCTTGCGCGTGGAAATGTCACCCTCGTCCGGATTGGCCTGAAAGCCCGTCGTTGTTATGACGCTGGCTAACTGCTCGGCGCTGTGCGTGGTGTAGGTGGGATCGTCGAAATCACCCGTGGAACGCGCCAGCCACCACTGGAACGAACGCGGCTGCATGTCTTCGCCCGGCTGCACGTACTTCCCGCGGTCGGCTTCGTTGAACGAGAACTTGCCCGCGTCGTCGGCATAGGCGAGCGGCGCCATGAAATAGGTGCTTGGCGCTCTGGGCTGGCCTTCCGTCTGCAGAATGTTGTAGTTGGAAGGTACGATCGCCTTGAAGAAAGGATCGCCCGTGTCGTCGTGCGAGGAGAACGGGTTGTCGGAGTCCCTGCGGATAACCGCTCGCATATCCTCGCCCGCGAACGCGCCGTTCTGCGAGAAGGCGTTCGGATAGCCGTCGGCTTCCGTGAACCACATCGTGTCGTCCATACCGCGGGCGTTGGACGCGTAGAAGTTCCATCCGAACTCCTCGAGGATGCCCATCGCCGTCATCGCCGCCACGTTCTTGAATGCGATGTAGAGGTTGTTGATAGGGCCGGGCTTTTCACCGATGCCGTCGCCGTCAAAGTCGCCGATGTTGGTAAAGGTGAGGTCCACGATGTAGAAGTCGTCAAAATCCGGGTTGGACCAGCTGTAAACGCGCCGCTGGATCCTGAGTCCGTTCTGCTTGTCGATCCACTGGGCGATGATGGTCTCTTCCGGAATGTTCACGTCCACCAGGTTGTGCGCGCCCAGGTTAAAGTTGGCGATGTGGGCCGGGGGGGTTGATACCGGATCCCAATTGGCGCCGTAGAGACTTCCATCGTCGTCCTTAGTGATCCCCGGCCAGTAATTGGACAGCGAACCACCCGCACCCTGCTCGCCCGGCGAGATCGCGCTGTTCGGCAATTCGGCGAGTTGGTTCAGCGGATTGGGTTGTCCCCAACTCTCCTCGGGATTTCCCACGGGATCGTAGGGGAACGCCTCGTTGTGTTCCACGATCTGCAGGTTCTCGCGAGGTCCGGTTACCGTGACCGTGCCCGCGTCGGCGTTCAGGATCCAGATGCCCTCGCCGCCCGAGACCTTGTAGTCGTTGTACATCTGCGACTTCTGGTTGGACGTGAACTGGGAGAGCACCGCGCCAAACGAGCCCGGCCCGTTGCCGTTCCATGGATACGCGTTGCGCCTGTAGCCGCGACCCCACTCCTGGTTGCCGCCCATGCCGCCGATGTTGTTATAGCTGTTTGAGATCAGCGACCTGAGGTTGTACCTGCTGGATATGTTGTCGGGAGTGGCCTGCGCATCGACCGGGACTGGCTGAAATACAACCGCAACCAGCGCAAGGCAGGCGACTGCAACCAGCCCCTTAACAATGAAATTCAATCGTTTCATATCCTTCTCTGCCTCCATTCGAAAGCACTGCGGAACAGACGCGCCGGAAGCGAAACTGCTTCCGGCGCGCCACTTCCTTACCAGTTAACGCGCAGCCCGAACTGGGCAAGACGCGGCGAATGCGCGTACGAACGATCCCGGCTGTCGCCGTACAACAGATAGTTCTTGTCGTCCGGCGTCGGCCCGTCCAGTCCGATATACGCCCAGAGGTTGCTGTTCGACGGGCTGGAACGGTCCTTCTGGTTGAAGACGTTCCGGATGTCGGCGAAGAGCGTCGGTTGCACCCTGCCGGTCACGTTGAACGTCTTTTCAACGGCCAGGTCGGTCCGCGAATCCAGGGCACGGTCGCGATAATAACGGTTTCCGCCTTCCGGGGGGGCGTAGTTGAAGATGCCGCCCGTCTGGATGCGGGAGGTGACGTTCAGCCGGAGATTCTTGAGTGTAGTACCTATAAAGGAATGGCCAAACTCAAAGTCATCCGGGAAGGACGCCAGGAGCGAGAAACTTCCGAAGTTCCGGCGGTCGCCGCTCTTCGGACGGAAGAACAGCGTGGTATAGCTGCCCGAATTGATCTTGACCGAACAGTTCGGGCCGCAGTTCCCCAATGCGGGGTTATCGACCGGACGGAGACCGTCCCAGACACCCGTGCCCAGCTGGCCGCCCTTCGCCCGCGATCCATCGTGGAATCGCTGACCCTGCTGGGCGTATTTGACCAGATCGTCGCCGGTCAGACGGCGCGGCGCTTCGCTGCCGTCCGGAAGCGGATCGAAATAGACCCAGAAGTTCGGGACAGTGATGCCACGGTCCGTAAACGCGTTGGTTGTGGCAAGGTGGACCACCGTTGCCGAGTCCATGTATACGTTTCGGATCACGTTGCCCAGTTTGCCCGTGGTGATCTGCGACCACTGATAGTTGTAGGAGACGTTGAACGAAAAGTTGTGCGAGAAGGACTTGCGCATGGACAATTCCACGCCGCGGGTGTCGCCGTACGCGCCGTTGTCAAGGGTCCGGGAATAGGGGATTCCGAAGTCCCTGGGGCCGACCCACGTCTCGTTGGGATACGATGTGAAGTGGTCCACCTCGCTCTTGTAGTATGCCGTTAAGGTGGCCGTGTAGTCGCTCACGAAGTTCCA
Organism: uncultured bacterium; assembly: GCA_964551635.1. Classification (GTDB taxonomy): domain Bacteria; phylum Latescibacterota; class UBA2968; order UBA2968; genus JAAXHE01. The sequence continues at coordinate 5,759 of CAZKDZ010000306.1, forward strand.
GTCAGCGCCCACCTCGAAGGCCGTCGTCTTGGCGGGTTGCAGCAGGTGCAGCCCGTTCTGGCCCGAATACGTGGTGCGGAAGTTATTCATCCGCTCCGTGGCGTCGATCCGGCCGTTCTCATTCACGTCGCGTTCGCCGGCGTCGCCGGAGGTCCAGTAGTCCTCACCGAAATAATACCAGAGGTCCGCCCACTGGAGGAACACGCCCGTGGAGAACCGCATTTGCGACCGCTCCGTGATCGGGTGAGAAACGCCGATCCGCGGGCTGAACTTCACGTGCCAGGGCGCGTCCGTGACCCACAGGGAGCCTTCCTGGTACGCCCAGTCGCGCGCGCGGGTATAATAGCGGAACATGGAACTGCCGCGGTACGCGCCGAAGGTCAGCTGTCTGGAGTTCGGATTAAACGTATCCAGGCGGACGCCCAGGTTGACGATCATGCCCTGGAACTCCATTTTATCCTGGACGTAGGCGTTGAGGAAGAAGGGTTTGACCTTCTCGCCTATCTGACCCTCGTTCATGATCACCCGCAGGTTCCGCGCGGCCGGGGTTGTGTCGTACCGCAGGATCATCGTGATGGCGCTGGTCTGGTACTCGACCCCCGCCTTCATGAAGTTCCCCTTGGTGATCTGGGACGACAGGTCGACCTTGGCCCCGATGCGCTGCCGGTCGTACTGGCCGTAACGTGCGGCCTGCCGGCCGATGTTGAACCAGCCCGCCTGGTCGCGGAAGATTTCGCCGGTCACTTCATGGGTACCGCTGAGGGTATCCATCTTCGAGCGCGAATGCGATAACCGCACTTCGTAGAACGTCCTCGGGGACAGCGTGTGCGTAAACACTGCGTATTGGAGCTCTTCCCTGAGGTCGTGCTGACCGGCCGCCGACCACTTTTCGGGCAGGAAAAGGTCGCGCCCGGAGCCGCGCACCATCGCGCCGCCGCCGGTGCCGTGACGTCCGCCGAAGAGGTCCGGATTACCGTTCGAATACCAGTCCCATCCCAGATACATTCCGCCGACTTTCAGCTTGAGGTTGGCGGTGGGCTTGATGGTAATGCTACCGGAAACGTTGATGTTTCCCGGATCGTCCTGGAAGCTCCCGCGGTCATTGTAGAAGCCGATGCGCTCGGCGCGGGGCGTTACAGCCGCGTAACGTTCGTGCTTGGCGGTTGCCACGAAGGACGCCTTGTCGCCGATCGGGCCGGACAGGTTGCCTTCGACGCCGAAACCGGTCCACTCCGTATAGTTCGTACGGACGTGAATCAGCTCGCCCGCAATCTCTTCGAAAATCGGATTGTTGATCTTGCCCGAAAGGTCCGGATATTTCTCGTTGGCCCAGACGGGGTTGTCCCACTGCACCTTGTCCTGGTGCTGCGGGGAGTCGTAGACGTTTTCGCCCCAGTGCTTCTTGCCGGCGGGCTCGTAGCGGAATTCACCCCAGCCGTTCACCTCGCCGCCGCCTTCCTTGGTGATGATCTGGACCACGCCGCCCTGGGCATTGCCGTATTCAGCGGGGGTCACACCCGTAAGCACGGACAATTCCTGGATGGCGCCGCGGTTCACCTGCCGGTAGCGCCCGCCGCGTCCGCGGCCGTCATTATGGTTCATCCGGACGCCGTCCACCACGTATGCCACGTCGCTGGCGTACCAGCCCGCGTCGACGTAGGCGCCGCGAATACGGTTGGACCCGTCAACCGCCACGCCGGGCTGCAGCTGCAGCAACTCGGACGTCCTGCGCGCGGCCGCCAGGTTCCTCTCGGTTTCTTCGAGCGTAACCGTGTATTTGCTCGTGGTTTTATCAGGCTCCACCAGCGGACGGCCCGCCGTTACCACCAACTCGCCCAGTTCAAGGGCGGTCTCTTTCAAATTGTAATTGATGGTGGTGGTGTGGTCCGTCGATACGTCCACGCCGGTCTGAGACACGGTTTCGTATCCGATGAGGGACGCTGAAAGGGTATAGACACCGGGCGGGATATTGATGATTACGTAATACCCGTCGGCATCGGCCGTGGAACCCAGATTGAGTTCCTTGATCACGACGTTGGCGCCGGGCAGGACTTCGCCGGCCTGGTCGCGTACCACGCCGTTGATTTTGCCCGTAACGCCCGCCTGCAGCTCGCCGGCAACGAAACCGACGGCCGCAACGGCAACTGCGATTCCGAAAAACAGAAGCTTACGCTTCATTGTGATACCTCCTCCGTTGAGTTGTTACCCCGGCTGCGTCAAACAAATTAACGCCAGAAGTAAAACTTCATCTGCACGCCGACGTCGACCATGTGAATGGGTCGCACCTTTTCCAGCCCGTAGAAGAGCATATTGCGCAATTCGCCCACAACGAAGTTGTATCGCGCGCGCAGGTCAATGGCCAGGTTCTGGGTGACGAATCCCTCGACACCGGCGCCTGCATTGGCGCCAATGGTGTACCGCTGATCAACCTGGTCTTCCATGACGAAATCCAGATCTATGGGATCGTTCGTCTGACGGGAATAAACCAGGTTGCTGTTGATCGCGTAGTAGCGATAGAGACCGCCACCAACCAGCAGATAATATCTGTAATCCCTGGCTTTGAACCCGTGGGTGGCGTTCTCTTCGCCGATGAAAAGCAGCCCGTTCACGATCAGGTTGTTCCACGTGATTTCGGACTTGCCGTTCGGGTGCGGGTACGACTGCTGGTCGATCGGGTATTCCCAGAGATCGGATGCCGGTTTTCCGTTGGTAAATTTCGAGTAGTTATACTCGATTTCAATAACGGTGCGCTGGCTGGCTACGTAGCTCAACGTCGCTCCGTACTTGCCAGTGGCGTCCCAGCGTTCTCCGAGCCGATGCATCGGGATATTGTAATCGGCGATCCCGCCAACCGCCCATCTACCTTCCTGGGCCAATGCGCTGTTCGACAGACCGAACGCGGCCAGCGCAAAAACAGCCAGAAAAGCAATACGCACAACTTTCATCTACTCACCTCCCCTATGAGAGTGAATGATGCGGAAACTCCCCCTCCGCCCAACACTTCGTCCCACGAACGGATTTTGCGAAGCAGACTCCTCTCTCCTCGATAGCCGACCTCCTTTCCGCAAAGCTGTCAGCAATAAGCCGTCAGCGGTCAGACCACCCGAAAAACCCTCCACCGTGAATGGAAACATCAACATGGATACTCTGGATTTAACAGGGTTGATTCAAAATCGGTTTAAACCCCGGGCATGATAGGGTATACAAAAAAGGGGCATAATCTAGACATGAACAAATCATGCGATTGCGCCCCGCTGTTCGCCGAACATTGGCCTGTAGTGTAAATAAACCATTTTGAAAACCGCTTAACCGTGATGATTAAATTCTGGCGCACTTTCCCTGTTTTTACAGATTCCATAAAATTTAGGTGGCGCAAATGAATTTGTCAAGTTTTTTTTGTCGGCCATTTCATGTCCAATCATTCTGCTTGCATACAGTATGGTTCTGGAATCCCCCCTCCGCATCAGCCTTCGCCGGCCCTTCGACAGGCTTGCTTCGACAGGCTCAGCACAAGCAGGACAGCGGCTCAGGGGACGGCTCGGCTTCTGCGACTCCCACTCAAGGGGGGAGTAATGGGTCCATCTGGCCGGCGCGCGTGTTCCCTGTCACTTGTCTGGCTGAGGCTGAACATCACGAAGCCGGGCCTGGCCTGAGGTTTAACGATCCAGTAAACCGATGCAGCCCGCATATATGCAGGGACGAATCGCAAATCAACCATGATCCGTCCATCTCTTGAAGGAAATGACGAGTGAAAGCCCCCCGGCCTATTTCTACAGGATCTGAAAACGACTCTCGCGAACCGTCTGCCGATCGCTCACGAGATCCTTAACGGTCATCTTCACCCGATAGCGGCCGGGTCTGCCCTTGCGCAAATCCAGCTCGACGTAGTCGGACTCGTCCGGCGACGTGCCCACCTGCCTGTAGCTGACCGAGACCATCTCGCCGGACCCCTTCCGCGCAAGCGTTTTCAGCTTCTTCCGCCCGCGGCGCACTTCGTACGCCACCTCGTAACGGGTGTTTCCGAAGGAATCCCTGGTCAGATTGTATATCTCGAAATATACGTAAACCGGTTCGCCCGACCGGAAGGCCCGGGACGGCGCCGCGGCGATCTGCCATCGCCCCCGGACCGACTTCGAGTCGGAGTCCGGGCCCGCCTCGACGACCCGATACGCCACCTGAAGATCGCTGAGGAGCAACGCCCCGCTATCGTAGTCGGGTATCTCGACCTCCTGGTGATACGCCTGAAGCCGGTTCGTATTCATCCTGGACATCTGCAACGCCAGTCTGTAAGCGCCGGGCGCCGCGGTCAGGTCGACCCGGTCCACGGCCAGCAATCCCGACCCTCGTGATGACGGCGATATCCGCAGGTCCAGCCGGTCACGGGTCTTCCGCACCTCCTCGGTCCGGTTTTCGATCAGCGCGATGCGCCGCTCCAGCGTCACCGTTGTGTCGCGGTCGCCGTCCACCAGGACGTTGTCAAGCGGAAGTCCCAGATTCAGCTGAAGGTCCGCTTCTCCGTTGCGGCCCCTGAACGAAAGCGCTTCGTAGTAGAACTCCATGGGATCCAGATGGGACAGATCGTACCGCTCCGGCAGATCCTTCGAGATTCTCGCAACGCGGGCGCCCGGGGCCAGGTTGGGCAACCGCATCATCAGGCGGCGCATGGGACCCATGCGCTGCATGGAGAGTTCGTCCAGATCGTACCCGTCCGGCGTGGGCTCCGGTGCGAAATCGTAGATGCCGCTATACAACTCGTCCGTAAACACGACCTCCAGACCGTTCTCGATATCCGCATAGACCCAGACCTCCCATCCCACCTTCGAGTAGTCCATGCTCGTGGTTACCGGCTTGTAGAACGTGAGTCCCACGTCGATTTCCTCAGGTCCGCCCAGCGGTTTGCTGTTGGTCCCCCACTCCGTCTGGGAAAGCCTTTTTTCGGCAGAACGGTCGGAGCGGATGGGATACACCGGGCCGATGAACGTCATGTCCATTCCGCGCCTTCCGTAGAGCTGAAACGCCAGCCTTTCCTGCACGCGCTGCACCTTGATGGGCACCCGCGCGTTGACTTGCTTCCAACTGGACTTCCAGTCGGGTTCTCCGTACCTGACGAACACGCGGCCGCGGGCGTCGAAGGGCCATGCGATTTCACCGTAAAGCGTCATTGCCCGCCAGACGCGGCGGTAGTGCTCCACGCGACGCATGGAGCCGCCGCTCGTCTTGAACGGATCGCGCTGGAGCCAGAAACCCCTCAGGAACGCCTCCCGTTCTCCCGGCGGCGTGTTCCGATAGGCCGCAACGTCCTCCGGTCCGCCGACATTTGAGATATCGTAATACGCCGACCGTTCCCTTGCGGGAAGAAGGGCGATATACCTTTCGAATACCCCTAGCGCTTCTTCGTGATCCCCCCATGCGGCCAATACCTGCGCCTCCAGGGGCAACCCGCGCTCCCGACCCATCAGTTCAGCCAGATGGAGCACTTCGTCGTACCGCTCGATCTTCAGAAGGTGCATCGCAAAGTCGAACGCCGACTCCTCGTCGTCGGGTTCGTGCGAAAGGAACTCCCTGAAATACCGGATGGCCTCCGGCAAGTTCCCCAGAGTAAGATAATAGTCCGCCAGCAGCATGTACGATGGCGCATGGTCCGGGTCGTGACGCAGCGCCGCCCGGGCAGAGGCAAGCACTTCCTCTTTCCTGCCCATTTTCAAGTGCGCGCGTCCCATCAACTGATGGGCGTCCGCGTAGGACGAATCAATGCGAATGGCGCGTTCGAGGTTTGTCAACGCCCGCCTGGGGTTATTCATCAGCTCCAGATAGACCCGTCCCAGTCCGTACCTCGCCGCAACGAGCGTTGAATCCTGGACCAGCGCGTCTCTGAAACGGGCTCTTGCACGCTGCGTATCCTTTGCTTTCAGATAGAGCATTCCAATCCGTACCCGCAGCAGCGCAGGATTGGGATATGCATCGAGGGCGCCCTCCAGCTTTCCGATCGCCAGCCGGATCGAATCGGGATGGTCCGATTTCCTGCTGCGGATGTAGACGCCGTCGATTTCACCGGGCGCCAGCGCGTCGACCCGGGCCGACGCAGCGCCACATGCGATTACGACAATGACAAGAACCCGCAGGAATCCCGGGAAGGGCCGCAACTTGAGATCGATTTCCTGGCCGGACATCTCTTCAAGCCTCCAGGTATTGCTCTGTTCGGGCATGATGTGTACGATCAGTGAATGCCGATGTTCTGCCAGAAGATGCCCCATGCGAACCAGAATCCGTTGTGCGAGGGCAATTGAGTCAGCTGCCTGCCCTCGTGCGTCCCGTCCACGCCCTCTCCCTTCAGGTTCCACGTTGTACCGGTCTCTTTGTCTTTCACCATGAATGGATAGGCGCTCAGGGTCGAGTTCACCTTCTCGAACGTCAGTGTGGTCTCCTGGCCGTTCGTGCTGATCGCTCGCGAAAACGGAATGGCCAACTGGGCGTCCCGGTAGAAGACCACCAGGACGGGATGTTGTCTGGGTCCTTCAACGATAGAGTCATTGATGACGTCCTCGTCGTGCATGGCCTGGAAGGGATAGGCCTTGACCATCTCCCCGAAACGGATGCCCATGGCCAGATCCTTGGCGCCAAAGAGAACCGACGTGTCCGTGTCCATCTTCGGAAATATGAAATACCCGTTTTCCGTCCGATAATCCAGTCCCCTGTCGATATACGGATACTGAGTGTACTGGCTAACCGGATAGCCGGTCGTGTTTGCGTCGATCACACGGGTATCCGGATGTATCCTCTTCCAGTATTCCCAGGTACATTCTGTCATTGGCAGCAGTTTCAGTTCCTCGCCCTGCCGGGGGCCCAGTACGGCCTTGTAAATCATCTGTGGGTATAGCGACTGCCTGTCCCGCCGGTCGTACATGATCAGGTTGTTGTTGAACAACAGTCCGGACACGCCAACGTGAATCCTTTCGCCATCGGCGGCGACGCCGTTGAATACCATACCGGTGCCGGTCAGCGGACAGAGCGTCACGATCACGCTCTCGTCACCCGCAGTATCGTTGATGACTTCATGCCACCATCCGATGTTGTGGGGATAGGCCCTGGGCTCTCCGTTAATCACGATTCCCATGACAATATCGTCGTTCCGCAGATATCCCGCACCCGCCGCGCCGGGGCTGACGAAATCCGGATCGGTTACCGCCGGTATGCAGTCGGCGCCCGCACAGCCTGAGTTGATCGCGTCTAACGGAAATGAATCCACGTCGAGGAAGTTGCCGCCGGCCCGAGGTTGGCGCGCGTGCTCGCTCCGGCTGCCCTGAGTCGTGCCGGAACCTCCGCCTCCGGTACCGTCGGTTGGACCGCTTATGTTGCCGCCGCCGTCGTTCCCGCCGCAGGCAGTAAATAACACGGCGAGAATCAGGGTAAACGAAGAGAACCGCTTCATTCCGGACCTCCATCAGGTATCGCCAGGGTATCGCGAATCGCAAGACCAGAAACAATATACCCTGTACCGGGTCAATTGTAAACCTTCCCGTTTGAGAATGACCGAACCGGGCAGACACAAATGTCTGCCCCACCCCGTCAGACTCTGGAATGATCCACCGGCGGGCGGTCACCGACTTCCGGCGGCCTCAGACTACGGCTCAATTAGCGCGTTCCTTGACTAAATTCCATATTCTATATATTTTATGCAACCCACAGACGAACCCGTCGTCCTTCGGACACCCGTTCAATCTAACAACAATCCCGCCAGATGGCACTCCCAAAACCGCAGGAACCTTCCATAGAATCGCAGGCAGACGACCGTGAGCGGGGGATCACGCTCCGCGCGGTGGGGATCGGTGTACTCGTATCGGCCCTCAGCAGCGGCTGGGTCGCCTATTCCCGGACCGCCGCGGATACGTCGTCGGTCAATATAACCCACCTGCCCGTTTCCTTTTTCGCTGTGTTCGTCGTCCTCCTCACGATCAACCTGATCCTTCGCAGGAGGCCGGGTTCGTCGGGTCTGGGCCCCTCGGAGATGCTTACGATCCTTGCGATGGGCCTCGTCGCCGCAATGATCCCCGCCAGGGGCCTCACCGGCATCTGGCTCGGTCTGATGGCGGTGCCGTACTATCGAAGCACCCCTGAAAACGGCTGGATCGACTATGTTCAGCCTCACCTGCCGGACTATCTGTTTCCAACCAACGACGGCAATCAGACGACGCTGCTCTACGAAGGTCTGCCGGGCGGCGCGGCGATTCCCTGGAACGTGTGGTATCTTCCGCTGTTCTGGTGGCTCACGCTCATTCTCGCGGGGTTTGTCGTCTGCGCCTGCATCACGGTGATATTGCGAAGGCAGTGGGTGGAACACGAACGTCTGGACTACCCGCTGCTGGCGCCCATTCTGGAAACCATCGACGACGTCCACGACGCTTCGGGCGGAAACAAATGGCCGGACTATTTCAAGGGCCGACTGTTCTGGATCGGCTTCGGGATCGCCTTCGGAATCATCGGCTGGAACATGATCTCGTATTTTCAGCCCACTTGGCCGCGCATCAGCATGAGTCCCAACAAGGGCCTGTTCTACTTCGCCAGGGTGTTTCCGCCGTTGCTGACGCATATCAATACTTATACGATCGGCTTCGGATATTTCGTGAAGCTGGAGATCCTCTTCTCGATATGGTTCTTCCACTTCCTGCTGATGTCCGAGATCGCGCTGATCCGCAAGACCGGCTTCCAGTTCGGCCGCATGCACCAGTCCGGAGGCGGTTGGGGCGATCCGCTCGTTCAGTGGCAGAGCCTGGGCGCGTTGTTCGTCTTCGTGGGATGGGGATTCTGGGCGGCGCGCCACCACCTCAGGGACGTGTTCCGCAAAGCCTTCTTCAACGAACCGGGCGTGGACGATTCACGGGAAATGCTCTCGTACCGCACGGCCGTCATCGGCTTTATCGCGGGCAACCTCTACATTGTCGCATGGCTGCACCAGGCGGGGATCGAGCTGGCGCTGATGGCGATCACCGTTCCGGCATCCATCATCATCTACATCGCGCTCGCCAGGTTCGTCTGCGAGTCCGGCACCCTGTACCTGGGCCTGCCCACCAGCCCCCTGGATATGGGCTATCAGATCCTGGGCACGGAGACCATTTCCGCGAGGGTACTCACCGCCTCGGCCACGTCGCACGCCCTGAGGTGGATGTATTTCATGCCGGCGCTCACCCAGGGCGCCAAGGCCATCGATCGCGTGAAAGGCAACCGCCGTGTGCTGTTCTGGGCCGTATTCGGGGGCCTGTTCACCGCGCTGGCCGTGAACATCTGGATGGTGCTCTTTCTCGGATACAAGTACGGCGCGTTCAACTTCACGGAGTACCCGTTCATGAGGTACGCACCACGCCTCTACGACGCCGTTGTCGCGAATATCAAATCGCCGGAACCCGCCTCGTGGGAACGTCTGGTGCTGTTCGGGTTCGGAGGCATCCTGATGGCGGCCTTCACGCTCCTGCGTTACCGGTTGCCGTGGTGGCCCCTGCATCCCGTTGGATTCATCGTGACCACGACCAGCCTGCTGCACGAAATCACCGCCATTCTCATCGTCTGGCTGTTCAAAGCCATCGTCATGCGCGTTGGCGGCGTCCAGCTCTATCGCTATTTCCGGCCCCTCTTCTTCGGAATCATCGTGGGACGGGCCACGGGCGTTCTGGTGTCTTTTATCGTCGATCTGATCTGGTTTCCCGGAGGGGGCCACCACGTCCACGGATGGGCTTAGCAGCCCGTTGAAAAAGTCCATCCGGGCTACGGCCGGCCATTGCGGTCGAAATACTGCGTTGCGCTCCCTCGCCGAATCGAGGGATGGGACCCGGTCGCACGCCTTGTCTTCGACCACAATGGCTCGTCCTCGCCTGCAGAGCGACTTTATCAACGGACTGTCAGGGGAAACCTGCGCGCCGAATCTCCGGACCTGCCTTGACAGTTTCCCTTTTTTCCGCGTTATTTTCTTCTAAAAAATGCCGGGTATTCCACGGAGGATTTGCCCATGCGAAGAAGCGTTTCGTTTTTCATTGCGGTTGCCGTTGTGGTTTTGAGTTCCGCCGCCCGGGCGCAGAACGAGGGGCCGTTGCTCTACGATTTTCCCCACGAAGTCAGCCCCTTTGACGAAATGGGCGGTCTGCCGGGGGCCGCGATGTTCGACTACGACAACGACGGCGACCTGGACATCTACGTCGCAAACGGTCAGGGCTTTCGCAACTACCTGCTCAGGAACGACGGGAACCGCGATTTCACGGACGTCTCCAGGGAGGCAGGCGTCGCTGTCGAGCGTGAAACCCA
>CAZKDZ010000307.1:0-9844 GCA_964551635.1 uncultured bacterium
ACCCTCTACCGGCTACCGTCTCACCGCTTTTGGTCTACCCTCTACCCGCATTAAGGCTCTTTGGGGCCGATTTGACTATTGTCTTTCTTCCAATCGAGGTTAACAGGTTTCGAGGCATTTGGCGATGGGTAAGAAACGCAAACTCGGACGCGGTGTTGCAATGGTGGGCGCCGGCATGTCTCCGTTCGGCATGTTCCGGGAGAAGGATTCCACGGACCTGTTCGTGGACGCCTTTCGCGCGATGATCGCATCGGTGGACAACGGCGTGGATCCCGCGGATATCGATGCCCTGTATATCGGCAATTTCACGAACGACTTTTTTGTGCATCAGTCCCATTGGGGCGCCATCCTCGTCGACGCGCTGGGCCTCGTTCCCAGACCCGCGACCCGCACCGAAGGCGCGTGCGCGTCGAGCGCGATCGCCTTCCGGGAAGGCGTGTTCGCAATCGCGTCGGGATTCTACGATATGGTCCTGGTCGGAGGCGTGGAGGATATGTCAAAACGCTCCACGGCCGACGTGGCGGAGGGACTGGCGTCCGCGGCGGTACCGTATGAACGGAAGTCAGGTTTTACTTTCCCCGGCGTGTTCGGCGCCATCGCGACGGCGTACTTCCACAGGTACGGGGCGACGCGCGAGCACCTGATGGACGTGACCATAAAAAGCCATGAAAACGCGCCGCTGAATCCGAAGGCCCAGTTCCGCGATTCGATCGCCGATATTATGGAATCGAAGGTGGAGCGCGCGAAAGCGAGCGAAAACCCGGTCCCTCGATGGGAGGATGAAAAGGACTTCCTGCGCGACCCCGGCGTCAACCCGCCTGTTGCCTGGCCGATGCATCTGTTCGATTGCTGTCCCATCAGCGACGGCGCCGGCTGTATTCTGCTGGTGGGTGAAGAGATGGCCAGGGAGTTTACCGACGATCCCCTCTACGTGGTGGGTCTCGGCCAGGGCAGCGGAAGGGGGCTCCACGCCGCGCCGGAACTGACGAGCTTCGAGGCCACGCGCAGCGCTGCGCGGGAAGCCTATTCCATGGCGGGCCTCGGACCCGCGGACATACAGTTCGCCGAGGTGCACGATTGCTTTTCCATCGCGGAGATCCTGCACATCGAGGATCTGGGCTTCTTCGGTCCGGGGGAGGGATACAGGGCCGCCGGCGAGGGCGCGACCGGCCTGAACGGGACGAAGCCGATCAACACATCGGGGGGACTGAAATGCAAGGGGCATCCCGTGGGCGCGACGGGCGTCGCGCAGTTGATCGAGGTCTGGGAACAGTTGAGACAACGCGCCGGCGACAGGCAGGTGCCGAACGACGATCTGCGTCTGGGCGCGGCCCACAACCTGGGAGGCACTGGCGGCACCAGTACATTTACGATCCTGGAAAGGCGATAGACAGTGACAACCCCCCCGATCGGCGATTACGGGTTCGAAGCGTTCCTTGGAGAGGAAAAGCTGATGGGGTCCACGTGCTGTCGATGCGGGGCCGCGTTCGTTCCGCCGCGTCCTCTGTGTGCTGAATGTTACCGCACGGACATGCGGTGGACCCGGATGAAGGGCGCGGGCCGGCTCGCCGCGCTCACAAGCATATCCATCGGCCCGCCCGCCATGCAGGAGGAGGGCTTCAATCGAAAGAACCCGTATTGTACCGGCGTCGTCAGACTGGACGAAGGCCCCAGAGTCGTCGCCCGCATCGAAGGCGTCGACGCGCGGAATCCGGAAACCATCGAAATCGGCATACCGGTAACCGCGGTTTACCTGCATTGCGGCGAGGGCGAAAACCGCAAAACGCAATTGGCCTTTCGGCCCGGGTCCGCTGACGACGTTAAATGACGGGAAACGATTGCGGCGGTCCGAACGCATGGTTATATTAGCACGCTTGTCTGTCCGCTACGGGACCACATTGAGCTTCTTCATACGGCGACGGTTTATGACGCGGCTCCGGGAAGGGTCGTCAGATCGGCTGACGCCAGCGTTCCAAACGGGAGGGTCCCATCCCGGATCCGGCAAAAGAGGAGACATACGGATATGAATCGGACACTCAAAGACCTGATGAACGAGAGCTTCACAGAGCACGCGGATCGGACCGCAGTGCGCGTTCTGAGGCAGTCCGATCAGCAGGGTGAGCGGGGCTTGCGCTACGTTCCGATGACCTATGCGCAGCTCCGCGAACAGCGGGACCGGCTGGCGTCCGGCCTGGCCCGCGCCGGGTACGCAAAGGGCGATCGCGTGGGAATACTGACGGACGGCGGCCTCGAGTCGGTGCTGATTTTCCTGGCGGCGGATATGCTGGGGTTGTCTTCCGTGCCGCTTTGCAACAAGCTCCCGGACGATATTCTCAAATACATGATCGAGCACTCGGGCCTCGAGGTGCTTTTCCTTGACAGCAGGAGCCGCGAACAGGTGGACCGGGTGCTGCCGGGTCTGGCGAAACCTCCGAAACTGATCCTGACGGAGGGCCAGTCCGACGACATCCGTTCGTTTTTCGCCCTGGTTCAGGACGGAGGCGAAGCGCCTCCTCCCGACGTGGAAATCTATCCGGACGACGAGTCGAAGGTGGTCTACACCTCAGGTTCGTCGGGCCTGCCCAAGGGCGTGGTGCAGACCCACCGCAACCTGGTGGACAACGTCAGGTCGGTATGGGAAGGGATCTCCCGCCGTGAACAGCCCGTTCTGTTCAAGTCCGCGCCCGACTACCACACGATGGGAATCCTGAATATCTATTTTCCCCTCATCAAGGGCTGGACGCTGGATCTCGCGCGTTCGCCGGACCGTGTGCTGGTGGACATTCGTTATTCCGAGCCGCACGGCTTCCTCACGGTGCCCCTGATTCTGGACAAGGTCTACGGCAACGTGCGAAAGGAAATAGACGCGGGTGGATTGAAGGGCCGGCTCGTGGGGCGCGCGGTACGGGCCAAACGAAATATCTCCAGGGGCACATCGTCCGTCGGGGACCGGGCCGTGTACGGACTGATCGGAAAGAAGGTCGTCGCCGCGATAAAGGAAAAGCTGTCCCAGCGCGTGGGCGGGCGGCTGGAGCTCCTGATCGTGGGCTCTGCAAAGGCGGACCCGGAGGCGCTGGATTTCTTCCAGGACGTACTGGACATCAACTCGCTCGAAGGGTACGGCACCACCGAGTGCTGTCCGCTGATCGCGGTCAATACGCTGGACGCACAGAAGACCGGTACGGTGGGAAGGCCGCTGCAGGAGGTGAAGCTGATCACGGAAGAGGGCGAGGAAGTGGGGTCCGGAGATCCTGCCACGCACACCTACCATGACAGCAACGGAAAAGAGGGAGAACTCTGGGTCCACGGGTCCCACGTCATGCGCAAATATCTCAACGATCCCGATCGTACCGCGGAGACGCTGGTGACGGATGAGGCCGGCAAAACGTGGTATCGGACGGGGGATCTCTTCAGCATCGACGGTGACGGTTACCTGACGTTTCGGGGACGCCTGGGGCGGCAGTTCAAACTGAGCAACGGGGAGTTCGTGAATCCCGAACTGCTCGAAAGACTGTACGCGCGAGTGCCGCTTGTCGAACACGTGATCATCTACGGCGATCAGAGCGGGTCTTTTCCCATGCCCGTTGTCACGGTAAACGTCGAGGAGGCTCGGACGTTGTCCGAATTCGATGACCTTCCGGAGGACGATGACGCGGTGCGCAGGCATTCCGGGGTGGCGGATCGTTTGCGGGAACTCCTGCTGAACGAGGCGACCGCCGCCGGGCTTCCCGGGCACGAGCGTCCCCAGAGGGTGCTGGTGCTGCCCGACGCGCTCAGCGAGGAGACGGGTACGCTGACGCGGGGCTTGAAGAAGGTGGTTCCCGGGGCGATTCTGGAACAGTACCGTGACAGCGTCGAAGCGGCGTATTCCAGTTAAAGACACCCTGGTTCAGACGTTTCGTTTTTGTGGGGATTGCGTATGCCTGTCTTTTCCGCCGCCGAACTGCATCGTATGGGTCGGGAGATCTACGAGCGCGCCGGCGCCACGCCCGAAGAAGCGGAGACGGTCACCGGGCAACTGGTGGAGTCCAGCCTTTCCGGCCACGACTCCCACGGCATACAGCGCCTGCCGCAGTACGTTGCAGGGGTGGCATCCGGTCAGATTGTTCCGGGCGCCGTGGTGGAGGTGGAGAGGGAAACGCCCGCAACGGCCGTATTGAACGGGAACTGGGGGTTCGGGCACGTTACCGCGGTTGCCGCGATGAAAACGGCGGTCCGCAAGGCCGGCGAGGCCTCGGTGGGGCTGGTCACGGTTCACCGGTGCAACCACGTCGGCCGGCTGGGCGCCTTTACGCCGCTTGCCGCGGAAGCGGACATGATCGGCATGCTCGCGAACAATGGGCACGGGGCGGATCTGGCGATGCCCCCTTCGGGCGGGATCGGAAGAGTACTGCCCGCGAACTGCCTCGCGGTGGCGTGTCCGTCCGCCGGCGAATTTCCAATCGCGCTGGATTTCACAACCGCGGTGGCTGCCGGAGGCAAGGTTCGCGTGACTCTGGCGAAGGGCGAACGGATGCCGGACGGATGGATGATCGACCACGAGGGTTATCCGACGAACGACCCGCGGGTGTACATGACGGAGCCGAAAGGCGCGTTGCTGCCGTTTGGCGGGCCCGTGGCGCACAAGGGATACGGGCTGGCCTTCATGATCGACATTCTCTCGGGCGCCCTGTCGCCTGCAGGCTGTTCCCGAGAAAACTCGAATGAGACCGGCAACGCGCTTTTCGTTCAGGCGATCAAGATTGAAGCGTTTCAACCGCTCGAGGCGTTCAAGGCGGAGGTAGGGCGGTTCGTCGATTACGTGAAGTCGGCCGAACCGGCGCCAGGGTGGAACGAGGTGCTGGTGCCCGGAGAGCGTTCGTGGCGCACCCGCAAGGAGCGGTCGGAATCCGGCATACCCGTCCCGGACGCCACGTGGGAGCAGATTGTGGAGACAGGACGGAAGGTGGGACTCGAACTGTAGGAGGCACTGGACGTGTCAGACAAAATACGATCTCTAGCCGAGGGCGCCCGGGCTGCGGCGCTTCAATTGAGCAATGCCTCCGAAGGTGAACGCAACGCGGCGCTGGAGGCAATCGCGAAGGGCCTGGAAGCCAACGCGGGCGCGATTCTGGAGGCCAACCGGCGGGACCTCGAGGCGGCCGACGCGCTGCTTGCCGAAGGCAGGCTGACGGACGCGCTGGTGGGGCGGCTGAAGGTGGATGACGTCAAGCTTCGCAATGAAATCATCCGCGGCGTGCACAGCGTGCGAGCGCAGGCCGACCCGATCGGCCGGACGCTGGCGGCAACGGAGATGGACCGCGGGTTGAACGTGTATAAAGTATCGGTACCCATCGGTGTTCTGGGGATCGTGTTCGAGTCGCGGCCGGACGCGCTCGTACAGATCGCCACGCTCTGCCTGAAGTCGGGCAATGCGGTACTGCTCAAGGGTGGCAGCGAGGCGTTCCATACCAACCGTGCGCTGGCAAACGTCATCATTGCCTCGACACGGGGACTGCCCGGTATTCCTGACGGCTGGATGCATCTGATGGAGGCGCGTGAGGACGTGCAGGCCATGCTGGACCTGCACCATCTGATCGATCTCATCATCCCCAGGGGCGGCAACGAGCTGGTCCAGCACATTATGCGGAGTACCAAAATTCCGGTGATGGGACATGCCGACGGCATCTGCCACGTGTACGTGCACGCGGCGGCGGACCTCGAGAAGGCGAAGCGGATCTGTCTGGATGCCAAGATCCAGCATCCCTCGGGCTGCAACGCGGCTGAAACCCTGCTCGTTGACCGAGATATCGCAGGGGAATTCCTGCCGGAAATGGTGGGAATCTACCAGCGGAACGGCGTTGAGGTGCGGGGAGACGAATCGACGCGTTCGCTTGCAGGAGGCGAGGTGGCCGCCGCGTCCGAGGAGGACTGGGCAACGGAATATCTCGATATGGTGATCTCGGTCAAAGTGGTGAACGGCGCTCAGGAAGCGGTCGACCATATCAATCGCTACAGCAGCAACCACACCGATGCGATTGTCACCGAAGACAAGGCGGCGGCGTCCCGGTTCCTGCGCGAGGTGGATTCCGCGTCCACGCTGCAAAACGCGTCGACCCGGTTCGCCGACGGATTCCGCTACGGTCTGGGCGCCGAGGTGGGGATCAGCACCAACCGGCTGCACAGCAGGGGCCCCGTCGGGCTCGAGGGCCTCGTGATCTACAAATACATCATCGAGGGGAACGGGCAGGTGGCGGGCGATTATCTCGGGGAAGACGCGAAGGCGTTCACCCATCGTCCCCTCTCCGAGACCTGGACTCCCGAAGGCTGAGGACGATTCAATGAAAACCGTTCCACGGTTTCCGGTTCTGTTCTGTCTGATCCTGTTCGTGGCCTGTGCCGCACCGAAAAGGGCGGCTCCACCGCAGCCTGTTGCGCCGCCTCCACCGCCGAAACTGCCGTTGGATCCGAATCTGACGCGTGGCAGGCTGCCCAACGGCATCCGGTATATCATCCGGGAGAACCAGCGGCCGGAGAACCGCGCCGAGTTGCGGCTGGTGGTGAACGCGGGCTCGATTCTGGAAGACGAGGACCAGCAGGGCATGGCTCACTTCGTGGAACATATGGCGTTCAACGGGACCCGGAATTTCCCGAAGCTGGACCTGGTGAATTACCTGGAATCGATCGGGATGCGGTTCGGGCCCGACCTGAATGCGTACACAAGCTTCGACGAGACCGTGTACATGCTCCAGGTGCCCACGGACAGCGCGCTGATTGTAACACAGGGGTTCCAGATTCTGGAGGACTGGGCGTCGGGTATGCTGTTCGAAGCGGAGGAGATCGACAAGGAGCGAGGGGTGGTGATCGAGGAGTGGCGCCTGGGCCGGGGCGCGGGCGCACGACTGCGGGACAAGCAGTTCCCGATCCTGCTCAAGGGCTCCCGCTACGCGGAAAGGCTGCCCATCGGGAAGAAGGCCGTGCTGGATACCTTCAGGCACGAGGCGATGAAGCGGTTCTATCGGGAGTGGTACCGTCCGGACCTGATGTCCGTCATTGCCGTGGGCGATTTTGATACGGCATGGATCGAGGGGTTGATTCAGACGCATTTCGGACGGATTCCCGCGGTTAGCCAACCCAGAAAACGGATGCTGTATCCGCTGCCCGGGCACGAGGAGACCCTGTTCGCCATCGCCACCGATCCGGAGGCGACGAGAACGAACGTTTCCATTTATTACAAGCAACCGGTTCGGGAACAGGACTCGGCCGGGGCATACCGCCAGAACATCGTCGAGTCCCTGTACAACAGGATGCTGAACGCCAGGCTGCGGGAAATGACAAAAAAGCCCGACGCGCCGTTTCTGTTCGCGTACTCCAGCCAGGGTCGATTCATCAGGACGAGCGAGTTCTACCTCCAGGGCGCCGTCGTCAGGGAGGGTGGGATTCTGCGTGGGCTGGAAGCCGTACTCACGGAAGCCAGAAGGGTGCGTCTGCACGGGTTTACGCAGTCGGAGCTCGACCGTGAGAAAACCGAGGCGCTTCGTGGAATGGAGCGCGCTTACGCGGAGCGGGACAAGGTCCGTTCCCGCAGATACGCATCCGAGTATATCCGGCATTTTCTGTCGGGAGAGCCGATTCCGGGAATCGAGCATGAATACACGATGTTCCAGGAGATGGTCCCGGGAATCCATCTGACCGAGGTGAACCGACTCGCCGGCGAGTGGATAACCGCGCATAACCGCGTCGTTCTGGTCGACGGACCGGAGAAGGAGGGCGTGAAGATGCCCACGGAAGAGGAACTCGCGGGGGTGATCGCGCGCGTCGATGAGATGGAGGTGGAGCCCTACGAAGACGCGGCCCTGGCCCGGCCGCTCGTGGAGGCGCCGCCAACGCCGGGCAATATTATCGCGGAGAAGAAGATAGCGGAGCTGGACGTGACCGAATGGACGCTGTCGAACGGTGTGCGCGTTGTGCTGAAGCCAACCGATTTCAAAAATGACGAGGTGCTGTTTTCGGCGTTCAGCCCCGGCGGACACGGGCTGGCTTCAGACGAGGACTATCTTGCGGCCGCAACCGCGTCGGCCGTCGTTCAGGAAGGGGGCCTGGGGACCTTCAACGCGATCGGGCTGGAGAAGAAGCTGGCCGGAAAGGTGGTGAGCGTATCCCCGTGGATCCAGGAACTGAGGGAGGGCGTTAGCGGCAGCGCCTCCCTGAAGGACCTCGAAACGATGTTCCAGTTGATCTACCTGAGGTTTACGGCGCCCAGGAAGGACACGGAGGCGTATCAGGCCTACGTGCAGCGCATCCGCGGATCCCTCGAAAACCGCAACGCCAGCCCGGGAGCGGCATTCGGCGATACGATTCAGGTTACCATGTCGCAATACCATCACCGCGCGCGGGTCTGGTCGGAAGCGCTTCTGGATGAAATGAACCTGGAGCGTTCGTTCGAGATTTACAAGGACAGGTTCGCCGATGCGAGCGATTTCACGTTCTTCTTCGTCGGAAACATCGATCCGGACGGCATCCGTCCGCTGGTAAAGACGTATCTGGGAGGGCTGCCCGCAACGCGGCGAAACGAGACCTGGCGCGACGTGGGTATCCGGCCTCCGCGGGGCGTCATCGAAAAAACCGTCCGTAAGGGGCTCGAACCGAAGAGCAGCAACCGGATCGTGTTCACCGGGCCCTTCGAATGGAGCCGGGAAAACAGGTACAACCTGGGATCGGCAATCGACGTCCTCCGTTTCAGGCTTCGCGAGGTTCTGAGAGAGGAGATGGGCGGGACCTACGGCGTGGGCGTCGGCGTGTCAACGTCTCGTTATCCCGAACAGCGGTACAGCATCCGGATCAGCTTCGGCTGCGCGCCCGACAGCGTCGAACAGTTGACGCGTGCGGTTTTCGCCCAGATCGACAGTCTCAAGCAATTCGGCGCATCGGATGCGAATATCGAGAAGGTCCAGGAGTCGGACCGCCGCGCCCGTGAAGCGGCGCTGAAGGAGAACGGGTTCTGGCGGAGGACGCTTTCCTCCAGCTACTGGCTGGGACAGGATCCCGCCAACATCCTCAAGTATGACGATCTGGTGAACGGGTTGACGTCCGACCTTGTCCGGGACTCCGCGAGGAAGCATTTCAATATGGAGAACTACGCGCGCTTCGTGCTCTACCCCGAAAAGACGGACGACGGAACCCAAGGCGGGGACGGAAGCCCTCCCGAAAAAACCGACGGATCCTGACCGCCTTCCGGACCTCACCCCCCGGCCCCTCAGAATCAGGTAGACGGGAGACGGAAGACGGTAGAGATTACCTGCCTTGTGAGGGTTCTTTTCGTGCCGAAGGCAAGCAGGGAAGACATACCGGGCAAGGATTTCTTCTCCCGTCTCACCTCTACCGTCTCCCCGCATTCAGGCTTTTTGTGGTGAATTAACGGTTGTTTTTTAGCGAATTGAGGCTAAGTACAGCAAAGTCCCGGCGTGTCCAGATGCCGGGACTCGGCTTTGATGTGTGAACGCGATAGCTGACTGAGGGGCAATCGATGGCGAGATTCGCACGGGCCGCGGACGTGAAGACAGGGGTGGTCGGATACGGCGCGGCCTTCGATATGGGCCCGCGCCACCTGTCGGATATGCGGAAAGCGGGGATGACGCCGTGCGCGGTCGCGGAGACGGATCCGGAGCGGCTGGAGGCGGCAGGTCGGGATTTCTCCGGTATCGAGCTATATCCCTCCGTCGCGGAGATGCTGCGCAAGTCGGCCGTGAATCTGGTGGTGTTGATTACGCCGCACAATACCCATGCGGAGTTGGCGCTGCAGTGCCTCCGTGAAGGACGCCACGTCATCAGCGAAAAGCCTTTCGCCATTACGACAGAAGAATGC
>CAZKDZ010000308.1:0-37192 GCA_964551635.1 uncultured bacterium
GCGTGCCCGGACCGCGCACGAGTTGTATCCGGACCGCCTGATCCCGTATGCCTACGCGCTTCCCAACGCGGAACGGTCCATCATCGGATGCATCGAAGAAGCCATCACCGTCATGGACTTCAAGGGCATCAAGATACACGCAGGGGAATGCGCCCTCGCGGAATATGTGACAGACCCGGTACTAGAGCTGGCGGGCAGACACGGCGTTCCCTGTCTCATCGACTTCATCGGCCGGCACACCGACCTCGAACGTATGGCCCGCACCTTTCCCGATACCCCGATCATCGTGGCCCACATGGGCAGGTACCTGTGTACGGACCGCGTGCTTATCGATCGGTTTTTGGGGCTCGCCGAAGCATACGTCAACGTCCATATGGACATCAGCGGCGTCGTACTGATATGGAAAATCCGCGAGGCGGTGGACCGGCTGGGGCCGGAACGGATCATCTGGGGAACAGACGGGCCCTATCCCACGCCCAACCTGGCTACGTACATTTCGACCGATCTCGCAAAGGTCCGCGCCTCCGGACTCCCGGGGCCGGATCTTTCCGCCATTTTCGGCGGAAACATCGCGCGGCTGCTGGCGCTCTGACGCATTGTCCGCGTAGACAAACACGATAAGACATGATTAAATCGAGGTTTATATGGGTATCCCGCGCTGAAATCCGTGCTGCGCACCAGAAGGGAGCAGGGCCGGCGCCGCAGCGGCGGCAGCGCGACTTCAACCGCGGCTTCCGCCTGGTCGAACCCGATTGTCGGGGACTTCTCGACACTTTTTCTTGACAAAAATCCACGTTTGTATATTTTTCTTCCGCTGCAAGGGTAGAGGCGCGGGTTTGCATCAGTAACCGTCAGTGGACGGCGGATCCACAACTGGCGGACGAAAGGGCAAACCTGCCGAAGCCTGAAACTCCCGCCGCCGGGATGAACGGGCTGGGCCGCTGGATAATATCCAGTGGACTGTCACGGGAGACAGCGTCCCGTGGAGCGCTCTCTTGCGACGTGGCCCGGATCGGTCGTAGCCGGCGATGTCTCTACCTTTGGACATGCCGGCTGTTTTTGTGCCGCCGACACCCATCACTCACAGAAGGATCGGAAATGAAAAAACTCAAAGCAGGCGTTCTGGGCGCGACCGGCATGGTCGGTCAGCGCTTCGTTTCACTTCTGGAAGACCATCCCTGGTTCGAAGTCTCTGTGGTGGCGGCCAGTCCGCGGTCCGCGGGCAAGTCGTACCGCGAAGCGGTCGCGGGCCGCTGGACTCTTGACGCGGACATTCCAGCCGACATCGCTGATCAGACGGTCAGGAACGTCAACGAGGTCGACGCAATTGCCGGCGAGGCCGATTTTGTCTGTTCGGCGCTGGATATGGAAAAGGAGGACATCCGCAATCTCGAGGACGCCTATGCCAAACTGGAAACGCCTGTCGCGTCCAACAACTCGGCCCACCGTTGGACTCCCGACGTGCCGATGCTCATGCCTGAGATCAACGCGGGACACGTGGCCGTCATCGATGCGCAACGCAGGCGCCTGGGTACCCGGTCCGGTTTTGTCGCCGTCAAGCCCAATTGCTCTATACAGCCCTACGTTCCCGCATTCGAGGCGCTTGCGGACTTCGGACCCCGAAGCGCATCCGTTTGCACCTACCAGGCCATTTCCGGCGCCGGAAAGACATTTCAGTCGTGGCCGGAAATGGAGGACAATATCATCCCCTTCATCGGAGGCGAAGAGGAAAAGAGCGCGATGGAACCGCTGAAAATCTGGGGCGAAATCCGCGACGGTGAAATCAGGTACGCCAGCGGCCCGGCAATTTCAGCACAGTGCATACGCGTACCCGTCAGCGACGGACACATGGCCGCCACGTCGGTGTCGTTCGAGCGGAAGCCTTCCCGGGAGCAGGTCATCGAATCCTGGCGAAACTTCCAGGGGGACCCGAAGGCGGCCGGGCTGCCTTCTTCCCCAAAACCGTTCCTGACGTATTTCGATGAAGAAGACCGGCCCCAGACCCGGTTGGACCGGGACGCGGGGAATGGGATGGGCGTAACGCTTGGCAGGCTGCGGGACGACAACCTTTTCGACTACAGATTCATCGCACTGAGCCACAACACCGTTCGAGGGGCGGCGGGCGGCGCCATTCTCATGGCCGAACTGCTCGCGGCCGAAGGATATCTGCAGGCGAAATAGCACCTTTTCGCGGCGCCCTGTCAGCGGTTCCGGACAATCCGTCAATGAGGGACCCCGTGCCGGTGCATCCTGCGATGGATGGCCTCCCTCGCCTCCTCAAACGGCCGTTCAAGGTATGCCATGTGGTCCTTCTCCCCGTGGTGGTGCGTGACCTCTCCCGGCCTGTGCTGCCGGCTGTTGAGCTGCATGTACGATATACAGCCGTCCACCAGCGTCAACATATACCTCGCCGTTTCAGAATCGAACATCCACCATTCTCCTCCGCACGCAATGTAGACCGGGGAGGTATGTGCCATGATCCCGCGCCCCCAGCCGTCCAGGTGCGGGACCGCTTCGAAATAACCCGGCCCCCCGCAGCGCGCTGCCAGCCATGAGTGCGTACCCACCTCGATTTCCGCCTTGAGACGCAGCTTTCTCGCGCCGCCGGACTCTTCCGTTGATGCAATGACCCGCCCGTTCTGTACGATCTGCAGCGCATGGATGGGCAGCACGCTTTCGGCCTCCGCGACGGCTTCGATCGTACCCCCGTTACCCGGGAGTCTGATCGTGTCGCCGATTTCGTGGCCGTCCACCGTGAACCGGATGATCGGACCCCCGCTGTGAAAGGTCCGTCCGGCGGCCATGTTCCTGCACCAGGCTTCGTAGTTGAACGGCTCATCTTCGGGAATTCTCACATACGTCCTGTAAATGCCCACTGGGACGTCGCTGCTCATCTTGTCCGTGCCGCCCACAAGCGGCAGCCTGTACCCGCAGTTGAGATAACGATAGTATTCGCTGTGGTTGTACTCCGTATGTCTGAGCATCTCAACCGCGTCGGCCCGCCCCGTAGCGATGAGCGCCGCGGGCTCGCCGTTGGGATTGGGCAGATGGGGAATGATGACGGTTCCGCCCTGAGCGTGACACCGGTCCGCCCAATCCGACATCGTCACTTCGAGCGTTCCGCCCATCTCCGCTTCTCCCGGACCGTCGGAACACCAGGGCATCACGGTCTCTTTCAGGCCGAGCAGTATCAGATGCCCCAGGAAATGCTGCCTGTTTTCGGATCCCACGTAGACAATGCTGCTCCCGTCCGGCGACACGCTCGCCCTGCCGGTAAACTCCTCGGTGCTGGTAAAGAGGTTGCCCCACTGCGACGGCAGAAGATTCACAACATTGAGGTCTTCACCCTGCGCCTCGGTGTGGCTTCCCCGCGTGGAGAGAAAGTGAACATGGGAATCCCCGCTGAACCACCTCTCCTCATTCATGCGGCGCCAGCGTTTCAGCCGCAGTTCCAGTTCCCGCTGGCCGGATCTGATCTCCTCAGCGGCGCGCAACGGTTCGTATTCGAACCCCCGCGCCACGTCCACGATGACTTTTCCCCTTGGCAGCCATCCCTGACACGTGCCGTCCGTGTACGCGTAGGTGATCTGACCCAGCCGGACGTCGCCGCCAACGTCGATATGCCAGGTGTCCAGGTTGGAGTTCACGTGAGGATGGTGACCGTGGGGCGCGTAGGGTATCCCCTCGGGGGACCGGAAGTGAACCCGGCACGGTACGGGCTGCCCCGTCTCGTCGTCCACCACTCGGGTGTGCACCCAGTTGCGGCCGCGGTTCACGACTTCGACCTTCAATGCCGGGGTCTCGACGCTTCCCTGCTTCTCCAACTCTCCCCATTGCACGGCGCCGAGGGTCTCGGAGCCCTGCGTCACCGTCAGCGTTGCCGAGGGAATCGCGGCCACCTCGACATAGGCGGGACTGCTCGACGGATTCTGCGGTTCCCCCCAGCCCTTCCTGTTGTCCCTCAGGAACGCTTCCGACGACCGCGCCGGCAGCGGAAAGGGGTACGTGGCAATACCCCGGTCCACCCTTACGTCCAGGTCGAACGGTTCTTCGGCGCGTTCGCGTTCCAGCATCGTAATCAGCACCTCCCGCGGCGCCTCCCGTGAAAACGGATGCTCGTCGGCGTGGCCCAGCGTGACGCCGCCGATGTAGAACCGGGGGCCCGCAGGGATCACTTCCAGCCGCTCGATGACGCGGTCCGGGTGCGGATTTGCCCAGGACCAGAGCGTAAAGTCACGCGATCGCCCCTGGAACGCTTCGGTCTGCCTGCGCCCGGCGTCACCCCACCGTCCTTCGTGGCGCGGAAGCATGCTGTCGGTCCGGTCCTGGACCGCCACGAACGGAAGCCCTGCGGTCGCGGGTACGGTACCGATCTCGAACCGGTCCCGGATGGACGCCGAAACAACGGAGCCGCCTTCCAGATGGAATCGATACTCCGCCACAGTGTCGCCGATCGGTCCGTTCTCCGGAATCCGCGAATCGAGAAGCCGGTGGGCCACGATGACCCGCCGCGCCGTCTTCCGGACGGGGATGGATGCCGGCTGGTCCGGAATTCCGTCGCCGAAACCCAGCAGACAGGGCGCACCCTTCGCGTCGCTGCGACCAATCTGGAACGGCAGCCCCTGGAAGTACCGGACGCCGGCGGATACGTCCGGACTCTCGCCCGGAAGCTCCGGCCCGGCGTTGCACAAACCGGACAGATTCAGTGTTTCGTACGGATCCATACCGGATTCCCCCCTGCCGATGCGTACCTTCGCGTCTATGTCACCCTGTTGCGCGGGCGACCCTCCAGAAATGCAATGACATTGTCCACGGCGCCGCCGTTCAGCAGATCGACCCCTTCGGGCGTCATATCGGCGCAGTGAGGCGTTAAAACCACCTGGTCGCAGGTCAGCAGCGGATGGGACGGCGGCACCGGCTCTTCGTCGTACACGTCGACGGCCGCGCCACCCAGACGTCCGGACCGGAGCGCGGCAACGAGCGCGTCCGTGTCGACGACCGGTCCCCGCGCGCCATTCAGCAGAATTGCGCCGTTTTTCATCAGTCCGAATTCCCGCGAACCGATCATACCGCGACTGTCATCAGTAAGCGCCACGTGCATACTGACGACGTCGGCCGCTGAAAGCAATTCATCCAGCGTTACGAAACGCACGCCAAGCCTTTCGGCCCGTTCCTCGGACGGATGGTAGGTCCACGCAATGACTTCCATCCCGATCGCGCGACCGAGCCTTGCCATTTCAGCACCGCTATTTCCCGCGCCCACAATGCCCAGTACCTTGCCCTGCAGATAGATGCCATTCATTCTGGGCCACTCGCCCGCCTGCATGCGCTTCGTGAAGAACGCCGCGCGTTTCGCCGCGGCGAACATCAGTCCGAACATGTGCTCGGCCACCACCGGCGCCGTCCGTCCCGGCTGGTTGCAGATCACGATCCCATGGTCGCGGGCGGCTTCCAGGTCGAACATATCCGTACCTATCGAGCAACTCGTTATCATCCGCAGACTGGGCAACCGTTCGAATTCCTCCCGCCCCCAGGTAACGACCCCTCGCGTGTTTATAATGACGCCCGCACCCTGCGCGCGATCGATTTTCTCAGCTATCGACTCCGGCCTCGAGTCGTACAAAACCACCTGCCCGTATGGCGCGAGGCGGTCCAGATGCCCGGACCCGGCGATCATCACAGGATCGTCTCCCGGGACCACCATCCTGACAGTTCCCTCTCCCATTTCGAACCCTCCAGTGTTTCCTGTTCCGACGACACGGGTGGCAAGGCGCACACAAGCGCGGGATAAACGACCCGACAGGCCTACCCGCCCTTTGCCGATCTCCCCGAACCTTCCGAAGCCAATGTGCCCAGCGCATCAAGCAGCAGGTCGATCTCCTCTTCAAGGAGGAAAAAGGGAACGCTGGCACGCAGGCCGCTCCGCGCAGCGTTGAACGCCTTGACGACAATTCGCCAGCGTCTCCTCAGTGCATCCCTCGCGTCCGGAGGCTGCCAGCCATCCAGGTTGAATGCGACGACGGCGGCAGACTGCTCGGGGCGCACAGGCGTCAACAGCCTGACGCCCGGAATCTCGTTCAGCCCCTGCTTCAAACGGGTCGTCAGCGACGCGGTGCGCGCCCAGATCGCCTCGAGTCCGATACCCGTAAGGTATTCCACCGCAACGGCCCACGCGTGAACGAGCGGCCAGGACCATGGTCCGAATTCAAACCTCTCCGTACTTTCCTTCAGTGCGAATTGATTTCCCCGAAAATCCACCCATGCCTGCGCGCGCCCGCCGGCGTAGGTAACGCGAATCCGATCCCGGCTGCCCTTTCTCGCGTACAGGGCCCCGGCGGCATAAGGCGAATACATCCACTTGTAGGAGAGAATTCCGGCGAAATCGCAGCCCAGTCCGTTCAGATCGATCGGGTACAATCCGGCTGAATGCGCCATATCCAGAAAACTGATAACGCCGCGCTCGCTTGCCGCGGCACAGATCCGTTCGGCGGGCAGACGGTACCCGGTTTCGGAAATTACATGGCTGAGGCTGACGAGACGAGTGCGCTCCGTAATACGCGCGACGACCGCCTCGACCTGCTCGTCCGGATCGTCCGCCAGAGGTACCTTGTCCACCACAACGCCGTACAGGTCGCGCAAATGCAGACACGGCACCAGCAGCGCCACCTCTTCTTCTTCCGAGATCAGGATGCGGTCGCCGGGACTCCAGTCCATGCCGCGTATGACGGTCTGGAACGCTTCGCTCACGCCGCGCATCAAGGCCAGGTCACCGGGCGCAACGCCGAAGAATGCCGCCAGCTGCGCCCTGGTCCGCTCACGACGGGGATATTCCTCGTCCGGAAAGGCAATGTGCATTGGACCGCGTTCCCAAAGTTCACGCATCAGTCCGATATGCGCCTCAGCCACGGGCGCCGGGGTAATGCTCACGCCTCCGTTCTGGAACCATACGAAATTTTCCAACGCCGGAAAGTCCGACCTGATCCTGCCGATATCCATCGTTCCGTACCTCGTGAAATCCGAAACCCGCGTCCGCCTCTTTGCGGTGCGGGCCAACGCCCTACTGCCAGTGGGCGGGCAGAATGACGTCCTTCAGTCCAAGATGGCGAGCGATCCATCGCTCCTGAAAGACTCCGTCCTTGTAGCGGGAGTGTTCCGAGGCACAAACCTCCGCGGCGCCCGGCATGGCGTCAGCCATCTTCCCGAGCAGTTGCCGGCTGCCCCACAACAGGGTCGGCATCGTGATCCGCGGCGCAAAAAACATGGGGTCGAAATAGGAAACCGTGCGCGCGACCCGGTCGCGGCGTTCAGGGAACTGGCGCAGGTATTCGTTGACCTCCTCCAGCGGATAGCTGTCCGTTCCCCCCGCCCGGTCCATTGTGCCGTAGAAGAAGGACGGAGAAGCGACAACGTGCGTCATTCCACCACGCAGCGCCGCGGTAAGCAGCGGCATCTCGTTCTGCCCGATCCCCACGATGCGTTGCCGGTCCGCCTCCGGGCGGGTGAGCACATAGTCCATCGCACGGCAACAGTCGGCGACGATCCCACGCAGGATGTAAGCTTCGGGGTCTTCGATACCATCCACGAACAGTCCGGGGAACGATGCAGAATAGGGTTTGTCGGCGTTGCGCTGTCCCCGCGCCGCCATCGCGAATACCAGGAACCGGCCCTGCTTTTCAATTGCGTCACCCTGTGGGAGCGGCTCCACGACGCTCTGAAGACGCGTGAAATACACCAGTGATGGAAATGGACCGTCCCCGTGGGGAATACTCAGATAGCCGAACAGCCGGTACGGCCCGATACTCGTGAAGCGCACCCCGTAGGTCGTGGAGAAATCGGTACACCGGATGGGCATGACTTCCGCTTCAGGGGCCATCGGGGTGGCGTCCAGCGCTTCCACAGTGCGACTCCAGTAAACATCGAAATCTTCGGGCCTGGCCGTCGTCGGTTGGAATTGATCGTGCATCGACGCGTTCTCCTCGCCCCGGCGGGCGTTGCAGCCCCGCCGCCGGGGTTCGCCGTCAGGGGTGATTCTTCAGATGTTTCTCGAAAAATGCGCGAATCACGGCGCCGTGCTCCACGACGCCCGCATCGTGACCGTGGCCGTCGTATGCGTACATTCGCTTGTTGTTCGACGCGATCGTACGGAAGGCCGCGTACCCTGTTTCGGGTGGACAGATATTGTCCTGCAGTCCCACGTTGACGATAATCGGACACGAAATCCGCGGGCCGAAGTGAATCCCGTCGAAATACCCGAGCGTCTCTCTCACAGCGGCCTCCCGATCGGGATACAGCCTCAGATAGTCGCGTATTTCCTGGTACGGATAGGTGTGCGTGAGCTGGATCGCGTCCATGAATCCGCACAGATAGGGCGCTCCCGCGGCCCCGGCCCTCGGGTCCCTCAGCGCCGCAACCACAAGCGTCAACCCGCCGCCCTGACTGCTTCCGGTCACGCCGATCCGCCCTGAATCCACCTCTTCCCTGCCGGCCAGAAAGTCGAATCCGCGCACGGCATCGATATAGAACCCGCGATAGGAATAGGTGTTCCTGTCCACGATGTTGTGCGTCAACAGCCCCGGATATCCAGGATTGAACTGTGCGTTGCTCCTGAGTTTTCCGCGCGGGGCGACGCTGAAGACCGCGTACCCCTCAAGGGCTTCCTGTTTTGGCAACCGGGGCTCCCCGATGTACCCCGGAACATAGAGGATCGCGGGCAACGTCCCCTCGCGTTTCGCAGGCAGGCAGTACCAGCCCGCAATCCTGACGCCGTCGATACTGTCGAAGCTGACGTCGAAAACGTCCACTTCAGGCGTGGACCTCAGCGAACTGCGTACCACGGAGCTATTCAGAGGAATTCGTTCCGCATTTTCGACCACGTCGGTCCAGAACGCATCGAAATCGCCGGGGCGCACCATCGACGTACCGTAATTTTCAACTGCGACACTGTCCATGCAGCCTCCGTCTGTTCGCGAACGTTCAACCCGAAGCGCCGACCCCCCGGACGACGACGGAACTCTCCGCTCCGCGGCGCCCGAATGCATTCACGGGCCTCACGGACAGCGTGTTCACCTGCCCGGCCAAGCGCCATTCAAAGACGGACTCCGCTGTTTCCTCCCAGGTCCCGCTATCGATGCTTACTTCGAACCCTCTCAAGTTCGCGGTTTCCGTATCCAGCGACACACGAAGCGCATCCGGTTCGACTGCCTGCTGAAGGTGAATCTCGGCCCGATTCGGCGTCCAGTAGAGGTCTCCCGGACGCTCCGTACGTTCGGAGAACCAGGGCAAAGGGGCGGTGTCCGCGTCCTGCCAGAACAGATATCTGTTAAAATGGTAGGAAATCTTACCATGTTCGGGCTCTCCCGGCCCCATGGTTTCCAGTTCGTCGTTTCGAAGCGAAATCATGAACCGTTCGAACAGCCTCAGGCGCTCCTCCACCTGAAACCTTCCGGCGATCGATGGCGGCGGCTCAGGGACGATTCCCACGTCTGCGAAATCCTGATTCACCCACGCGCGGTGCGCTTCCAGCGCCGAGAGCGGCACGCCCCGTCGTTCGAAATGGTACGTGAATTTCGTCTCGTCGTTGGAATCTCCGCCGACGTCCATGGCCACCCATTTGCCGTGTTCGTTCGACCAGACTTCGTTGATGCAGTGCGAACGCATGATCTGGGTTCGCGCCGTGAATCCCAGTGCAGCGGCGCAATGTGACATCACGGTCGCATAGTGCGTACACATTCCGAGGCTCAGCTTTCGGCTTGCGAGGCTCAGAATGACCATGGCGTCCCAGGGAGGACAGAAGTCGATGTCACCCATGTTCCAGCCGTCCTCCCACTGCTCCCTCACCCACTGTCGCAGATGAAGGAACGCCTCGAACTCGGATTTCGCGGGACGGATGACATCGTCGAGTTTCCAGCGATCCCTCAGGATCCGTCCCCGTTTCGAATCCGCCGGCAGATGTGAAAACCGGTAGGAACTGCGAACCAGCGCAGGGTTTCGGGAACCGACGATTCGAGCGGCCGGCTGGACAGTCCTTGCCGTGACCGCAAGCGATACCGCCACCACCTCAGGCGTCTGCGACGGCTGATCTGTCTGCAGGACGATACGCCACTGCAAAAACCTGACGGCTTCGCCCGGAACGATTGACTCGGATGCCGGCGCCCACGCCGTCCAGGTTCTCGGGCAGTAAGCCGGACGCGGCCCGCCACGCCACTGCAGTCGCGCGGAACAACGCTCGGGCGTCCGGACGTCAGCCGACAACCGGATCGCTTCCACGCGTCCCGCTGCGGCAATACCTCCCTCCGAAACAAGGCCGAGCAAATCCACGGTATTGGAACATACCTCGCCCGATTCTGCAAATTGGTCCAGCCAGAGCCGGACCATGTACTCTCCGCTGGCGCGGTCGTTGACACCCATGGACTCGGTACGCCAGGTCTGGCCGCCGTCGTCGCTTACGGCGCTTCGCCCCGGCTGAACACTCTCCTCCACCAGAAGTGTCCACACAGCGTCGCCGAGGGCCCTGAAAATCACGTCGTTGCGACCCTCCCTGAGCCATTCGGCGGGAATCTCCAGCGGCCGCCACCGGTCCTGCCAGTAGTCACGGTCACCCGGCCAGCCGACGATCATCGAATGACCGTTTACCAGAACCTCCATCTCGCCGTCAGCCCGGTCACAAAGGAGGTACGGACAAAGCAGCGCGCCGGAAGCACCCACTGACGGGATGAGAAACGTCTTGCGGGCCTGCCGCAGCCCGAAAACCTCTTCCCGATCGTTCTTGCTGCAATTGCCCATTTCGTCCGCGACCGCAACGCCGCGCCGAAGCTTGACAATGTCTTCCGGTACGGAGATCCGCCTGCCTGTACACGTCACGAAATCACGGCGAGTCCGCCAGACTCTGTTGCCGTGCGCCAACGTCATGCCCGCCTCCCGTTGAGATAGGAAATTTGCGCCGTCATCGGCGATTCACTATATTTGGAAACCAGCGTGTGCCGACGGTATCAGGGACGCGTCCACGCGAAATTGCAACAGGGATTCTCTCATGCCGGGTGGAAACATCGTCCGTATTGGACACCTGAAGACCGTCGAGGCTTTTCAGAAACGCCTCGAGGACCTCTGCCTGGCGTTGCCATGCGACAGGGACATTCTCACAGCGTCCGATTCTCCACTCGCGCAACCCTTCGCTTTCAGCCCGGAAACCATCGGCAATCGGTTTGCAATCCATCCAATGGAAGGATGGGACGGGCTCACTGATGGAAATCCTTCGGATTACACCCGGCGCCGGTGGCGCCATTTCGGACTCAGCGGAGCGAAACTGATCTGGGGAGGGGAGGCGATTGCCGTTCGACCCGAGGCCCGTGCAAACCCCAACCAGCTGTACGCGGCGGAACACACCCGGCGCGGCCTCGCCGAACTGCTGGAGATCCTTCAAGCAGCCCATCGACAACACGTTGGCGGCACGGACGACCTGGTGGTCGGTCTGCAACTCACGCACTCGGGACGGTTCTGCCGGCCCAGGCACGAAAGCGGGATGGAACCCAGAATCCTGTACAGGCACCCCATCCTCGACTCCAGATTCGGTGTGGGCCCGAAGCACCCCGTGATGTCAGATGCGGAGATTCGATCCGTTATCGACGACTACGTGAAAGCCGCGCGAATGGCGGCTGATCTGGGCTACCAGTTCGTAGACATCAAGCATTGCCACGGCTATCTGGGACACGAATTTCTGAGCGCCGTCACACGGGACGGACCCTATGGAGGCACGCTCGAAAACCGGACCCGATTTCTCCGTGAGATTGTAGAGGGTATCCGGGCCGTCGCTCCGGATCTCCGGATCGGTGTACGTCTGAGCGCGTTCGACTTTGTTCCGTTCCGGCCGGATCCGAAACGGTCTGACGGTATCAAAAAGGGCGCTGGCGTACCGGAAGACTTCGACCACTGTTTCCCCTATGCATTCGGATTCGGCGCCAATCCGAAAAATCCCGTGGTACCGGACCTCACCGAACCCTATCAGTTTCTCGACTTACTCGAACGTCTGGGCATAAGACTGGTCAATCTCTCGGCTGGCAGCCCGTACTACAACCCCCACATTCAGCGTCCCGCGTATTATCCGCCCTCGGACGGATACCAGCCTCCTGAAGATCCCCTCGTTGGCGTCGCGCGCCAGATTGACGTGGCTCGGCGAATCAAGGCGCGGCATCCCGATCTGATCGTGGTGGGTACAGGCTATTCTTACCTTCAGGAATTCCTGCCGCACGTCGCTCAAGCGCTCGTTCGCAATCAACAGGTCGACTTTATCGGCCTGGGCAGGATGGTCCTTTCCTATCCGCAGCTTCCTCTGGACGTACTCAGGAAAGGAGTATTGAACACCAGGGTAATCTGTCGGACGTTCAGTGACTGCACGACCGCACCCAGGAACGGGATGATATCGGGTTGCTTTCCACTGGATACGAACTATAAAAAAACCCCTGAAGCCAATCGGCTCAGGGAAATTAAGAAAGCCCTCCGTTCCTAGCAAGGGTAAAAGCGGCGCGCCGCCCGGTAGCGCCGCGCATGGTGCGCTCAACCCGGTCTGGCATCCACCGCATCCACGGATTTCAGGACGAAGACTTCCTCCAAATTGAAAAAATCAACGCTGGGACTCAACCGGACTTCCCTGAAAAGCGCCTGATCGCGTTCACCCACGCGTGAGACCATGCCGATTAGAAGACCCTTGGGAAAAACGCCCCCCAAACCCGAGGAGATCACCCTGTCGCCCTCTGACACGTCGCTGCGCACCGACACATGCCGGAGAAAGAAGCTGCCGTTTTCGCACGTCACGATGCCTGAGGTCCGTTCATCGCGCTGCACGATCGCGCTCACCCTGCAATTTCGATCCAGCAACAGCTGAACCACGGCAGTGCGCGGGTGAACTTCGAGTACCCTTCCGACGAGTCCGTCCGCGGTTATCACAGGCATGCGTTTCCCCACCCCGTCCGCCGCACCCATATCCAGGAGTACCGTGTTCATTACGCGGTTCGGGTCCCTGGCGACCACCCTCGCCACCAGATAGGTCCCTTCCGCCTTTGTACGAAAGTCGAGTAACGCTCGAAGCCTGAGATTCTCCATTCGCGCTTCACGGAGTTCCAGCAATTCGAGCGAGATGCGCAGATTCTGATCCCGGAGCGCGCGATTCTCATGGCGAAGCCTGGAGAGTTCCATCGGCCACGTAAACAACCCGTGCCCGGCCTTCATCAGTCCGGTGGCGATGCCCCTTGCCAACGCCACACCATCAGATCGGCCAAGCGCCATGAGACTGAACGACACAAGGACAGCCACGCCCAACACGACAAAGGCAGTGTGCCCGCGCAAGAAAACAAACAGCCACTGCATCGGTCATCCAAACCATTATCGACTACAATAGCATTTTCTGATACTGGTCGATGTTCTCAAGAACACGTCCGGTACCGCGGACAACACAGGTAAGCGGGTCGTCCGCCACGATAACGGGCAGGCCCGTTTCTTCCATCAGCCTGCGATCCAATCCCCGCAGCAGCGCCCCGCCGCCCGTCAGGATGATTCCCCTGTCCAGTATATCGGCTGCCAGTTCGGGCGGCGTCTGCTCCAGGGTCTGCCGCACCGCTTCCAGAATGGAACTCACCGTACCGTTCAGCGCCTCCCGAATCTCCACCGAATCTACGATGATCGTCTTCGGAATAAAGGAGACGGTATCGAGGCCCCGGCACGGATGCTGGAATTCGCTGTCCAGATCGCCGGCGGAACCGATTTCACACTTGATCTGCTCCGCGCTCCGTTCTCCAACCAGAAGGTTGTGTTTTCGCCTGAGCATTGTTATGATGGCCTGGTTCATCCCGTCGCCCGCGATCTTTATTGACCTCGAGGTCACGATACCGGACAGGGCAATCACCGCGATTTCGGTGGTGCCGCCGCCGATGTCGATCACCATGGACCCCATCGCCTCTTCAACGGGCAGACCGATACCGATGGCCGCGGCCATTGGCTCCGTAATGATATACACCTCGCGGGCGCCCGCGCGCTCCGCGGATTCCCTGACCGCCCGCATTTCAACGGCGGTCACACCCGAAGGCACGCAGATCACAATCCGCGGGCGTACGAGAAGCCTGTTTTTCTGAACCTTACGGATGAAATGCCGCAGCATTTCTTCCGTCACGTCGAAATCGGCAATGACGCCGTTCCGCAGGGGTCGTATGACATCGATATCCGGGTTCTGGCGTCCCATCATCTGTTTGGCGTGGGAGCCAATGGCAAGTGGTTTGTGGGAAGTGCGATCCAGCGCCACCACTGATGGCTCGTCGACCACGATATTCTGACCCTTGACATAAACCAGGGTATTGGCCGTACCCAGGTCTATACCGATGTCGTTGGACAGCAGTCTGGAAAGAAAAAAGGCCATAGCGATACAATCCCCAACGGGTTAACCGAGCAACCGATCTCGAACGTCGCGATAGAGTTCCGGGGTTTTCGCGACGATTTCGTCTGGCAGCTCCGGCGCGGGCGGCGTCTTGTCCCAATTAATTCATTATTCGAACCTTGCGGCCATCGACCCTGACTCTTCCCTCCGCGAACAGTCGGATCGCTTCGGCATACAACTCGTGCTCTACGGCGAGTACCCTTCGTGCAAGGGACTCTGGCGTATCGTCCGGCGCAACGCGGATTCTTCGCTGCAGAACGATCGGACCTGTGTCGTATTCCTCGTCCACGAGATGTACGGTTGCACCGGAAGTCCGCGCGCCGCTCCGTACGACGGCTTTGTGGACACGTTCCCCGTACATACCCTTGCCACCGAATGCCGGAAGAAGCGCGGGGTGTATATTAACGATACGGTTTCTGTACATTTCGAGCGTCGCCGGTCCCAGTTTCTTCATGTAACCTGCAAGAACCACCAGATTGACACCGTGCGACCTGAGCGTTTCAGCGATCGCACGGTCGAGGGAACCGGGTTGCGGGTGCGTCCTACCGCTGAGGTGAATCGCTGGAACGCCGGCCCGCCTTGCCCGGGCAAGCGCCCCGGACCTGCTATTGTTGCCGATGACAACGCCCACACGCGCCGGGAGCCGTCCCGAAACGCTCCGGTTGAGTATCGCCTGCAGATTGGTCCCTCCCCCCGAGGCGAGTACCCCCAGGCAATAGACGGCATTCCTTCCGGGTGGGATCGCTGTTCCACATTGCGACACGGGGATTTATTCCGATGGCTGACTCTGCAACAGATGGTTCGGCGGGGAAGATGTAGAAAAGCGGGAAGTCACCCGCCGGCGGGAACGGCGGCGAGACGGGGAGACGAGTGACTCGACCAATCCAAAATAAACCATTGCCCGCACGATGTCAAGCGCTTTGCAGGCCAGGTTCAGGTGGCGTGAAAGTCAGAATCCACTTGACAAAAAACCAACAACATTCCTTATTTAAACCGATATATGTTAAGCACTTACTCATCTATCGCGCCAAATCGGAGGTTGTCTTTGAGTATCCGCAAAGCGGTAATCGCGGCTGCCGGCCATGGCACCCGGATGTTGCCGGCCACCAAAGCCCTGCCAAAAGAGATGATGCCTGTCGTCGACAAACCGGCCATACAGTATATCATCGAAGAGCTGGTCGAAGCCGGAATCGAAGACATTCTGATCATCACGGGCCGGGGAAAAAGGGCGATAGAAGATCACTTCGACCGCAACGTCGAGGTCCACGACGCCCTGGCGAAGCGGGAAGACCGCTCGATGCTGGCGACCCTTGAACGCATCGAACAACTTGCCGACATCCACTATCTTCGACAGAGAGAACTGCTGGGAACCGGTCACGCCGTCCTCAAGGCCCGCAGACACGTGGGTGACGAGCCGTTCGCCGTGTTATTCGGGGACGACCTGGTTGTATCCGAAACTCCGTGTATCGGTCAGCTGACGGACGCGTATTCCAGACTAGGGACGCCGATTCTGGCGGTCAAGGAAGTGGCGAGGGAGCTTGTCGGCAGTTACGGCGTGGTCCGTGCCGAGTCCATCGATGGGGCATGCCTGGTCAAGGGCCTGGTGGAAAAGCCGGATCCGGCACGGGCGCCCTCGAACCTCGCCTGCCTGGGCCGGTATATCTTCGAGCCCGATATCTTCGATTATCTGAATCGTATCGCGCCGGCCGAAAGCGGCGAGTACCAACTCACCGATGCCATTCAACTGATGGTTCAATCCCGCCCCGTTCATGCATGTGCAGTCGAAGGGGACTGGCACACGGTCGGCGACCTGCTCTCGTATCTTCAGACGACCGTTTCATTCGCCCTTACCCACGCCGATATCGGCGAATCCTTCCGGGAATATCTGAATAGAACCTGCCAGGCGCTGGCCTCAGGCGCAAGGAATTCACCGGGAGGTTGAGCCGGCCCGCGCCTGGGCAAGAACGCCGTCGAAGTCATCCAGAATCCCGGCAAAGTGGCTGGCTATTGCCGATTCCTGCCTTGCGATCCATTCCATATCCTGCCTGCTCAGGCCGTCGCGCTGCCGGAAGGCCTCCAGCTCGTCCCGGTCGAGAACCGTAAGCCGACCGGTTGGATCGAACCAGAGATCCAGCATGAGGTCGACATAGTCCACGTGGCGATCGCCGACCTTCAGATCCCTGCATATGTGGAAGAGATGTCCGAGCAACCTGCCTTCCGGATCGCACATCTTCCACAATACAAACCCCGACCCTTGCCTGTAGTATCCGTACGTTACGGACCCGGCGTGAATCTCCAGATCCCCCACTCGCCCGGACCGCGCATTCACATACCTGAGAACGACGTAGTCATGGGCGCGCACAATGGATTCACAATCAAAAACGGCATCCGGTTTGTCCAGGTGCCGTTTTATCTCCCGATATTTCATTGCGAAATTGAACGAGTGAGCAGATAACAGAATAGCATCGTGCTGCTTGCCACGAGCCAGCACGACCATTGGAGCAGTTTCGCCCGCCGCCCTTCCATTCCGGAAGAGACGGACTGGCCAAGATAACACAGCAGGAACACCAGCGAAATACCGATACCCCAGATTGTGATCAAGAAATACCCTCCTTAGTCCCGCGTCTGCGCCTCTCCCGTCATCGGAACGAACCGGACGGGTATGACCCGTTCATTCTTCACGCCATCCGGCTCCTTGACAAGCAGCGTCAGGTATTGATTGTCGGTGCCGACGGGTATGACCATGCGCCCGCCCTCACGAAGCTGTTCGACGAGTCTCGGCGGAACATGGTCGGGCGCCGCTGTTACGATAACCGCGTCGAAGGGAGCATGTTCCTCCCAACCGCGGTACCCGTCGCCGAGGCGTACGCTGATGTTGTCGTAACCCATGTCCCGGAGTCGCTCTTCGGCCTGCCGGGCAAGCGATGGCACGATTTCGATGGTATATACCTCACGCACCAGCTTAGCCAGAACGGCCGCCTGATAGCCCGACCCGGTTCCCACCTCAAGTACGGTCTCGTCGCCTTTCAAGTTCAGCAATTCAGTCATTTTCGCCACAATATATGGCTGGGATATCGTCTGGTCTTCGCCAATCGGCAGTGCACCGTCGTCGTATGCGCGCTCCCTGAGGTGTTCGGGCACGAACAGGTGTCGCGGCACTCCGAGCAGTGCATTCAACACGCGCTGTTCCCTGATCCCACGACGTTCGATCTGTATTTTTACCATCTTCTTGCGCATAATGAAAAACCGCGCCTCCTCATCCGCCGACACCTTCCGTACGTCCGTTGAATCCGCGCTACATCCGGCGCAAAGCGCCAGCCAGAGCGCCGGCAATGCGGCGCCGCGTATGCCAGGCATGGTCTGGGGCCTCCACGTGGATCACCTTTCCTTCCTCTCCATATATGCCTTGTCTCGATCCAGAAGCTCAGGGTTCAGCCTGTAGAACAGTTCGCGGGCCTGGGGAAGCATCCTGCTCGTGACGACGAATCGTCCGTCGAGCAATAGAGAGGGATTCATCGACACGTCGATTCCCGCTCTACCCGCCGCAACCCGGGACCGCGAAGCCAGGGCAATGCCGTCGGAGGCTACGCACCGCCGGATGGGTTCGACATCGATCGCCTGCTGTTTCAGACAGACGATGTAAGATTTCTCGATCCCGTGTTTCGAGGCGCCGCGGAACACGCACATTGCAAAGGCCCTGTACCGGTCGGGATAGATCTGCCGGACACACAAGCTGGAAAACGCGTCTTCATCCTGCCCCATGGGATGGAGGTGGAGGCGTTCCGGGGCATCGACGGCGTCCAGCCAGGACAACAGGCCTCCAACGATTCGTACTGTCTCCGGCGACTTACCCGCGAAGAAGAAGTCCATTCGGCCCGGATCCGCCTTCCTGCCCATAAGGCGGGACACCGGCACGAGTACAGGCTTTGGCATGTAACTTTCGTGGACCGGATAGACGGCCTTCGCAAATCGTTGAAAACGGGCGGTTTTCGCGAAATTATGATCGAGGATGAACGCCGGCACACGGTCGACCCGAAACCGGTCCGCCATCTTCCTCCCCTGCCGGGAGTGCACGTTGAGCGTCTGAACGTCCACGCCGGGGAACAGCTCTCGCGTGGACCGGACAAATAACGCCGGGTCGCAGAGGACGCATCGGGTATCGTTCAAGACGGTCATCCTGAAGACAACCGGATCGCTGAATCTGCACGACGCCGCGGACTTACCCGGGTTAACGCAGACACCCACCCGTCCTGCCGACACGCAATCGCGGTCCGCTCCGCAAACCGGCACGGAAGCACAGGGCCCCGCCAGACTGTCCAGTCCGCAGATGCGGCGGGCCAGACCCTGCGTTTCGATCCCTCCCTTGACCTCCACGCCGTTCACGTAAAGCGTAGGTGACGCTCTGACACCCAGTTGATTCGCCCTCCGGATATTGTCGCCGAAGAGTGTCTCGCCCTCTGTGCCGGAGGCCATTTTCGCCACCCGTTCCGCATCGATTCCCACCCGCCCGGCGCTGGTCTGCCAATCCGGAGACTCGATGTTCTCATTTCTGTCGAGAATATAGTCATAGAATCTGTCCGGATACAAATGCATCATCACGACTTGCCGGATTCCCTCCTCCACCTCGGCATCGCCGTGCAGACTCAGGAATCGACCGGTACCGGATACGGCGCTGGATTCGCAGGATTCACTATGGCTCCGGAGCGGTCTGAGCGGCCCGGCGGACACGGGTTCCTTTCCGGCCTCCTGAGCGATGAAATGCAGACGGAAATCGATGCCGTCGCCAAAAGCCCTGACCGTCGGTGCGAGCGCAGATTCCGCCCGCATCCCGTAAGGACAGTGTGCCATCACGAACAGCTCGACCTTAACGGGACTTCCGGAATCTCCTGCGCGAGCCCTCATCACATCGCTTCCGGAGGCCTCCGCAACGGGTCCGGGAAGCCACGGCAGAAGGACCGCCAGTACAATACCGCAAATCTCCCGCACTGCGGAAGGATACATTGTGAACACTGCTCCTTGTTCAAGCCGGCTCCTTAAGTCAGGCGCCATAGGGATCAGACCGGATAGTACAGGAAAGGCCGTCTCCGGCACAGAGACGGCCTCTTCATACATTGCAACGCCCGACCGATGACGTTACTTCAACAGCATCATCCGCCTGGACGCCGAGAAATTGGCGGCCTGCAGCCGGTACAGGTAAATTCCGCTGGCGACCTGCCTTCCCAACTGGTCCTTTCCATCCCAGGTTGCCGTAAAGTGCCCGGCTTCGTTGCGCTCGTCCACCAGAATGCGCACCTCCTGACCAAGTAGATTATATATGGCC
Source organism: uncultured bacterium (assembly GCA_964551635.1). Classification (GTDB taxonomy): domain Bacteria; phylum Latescibacterota; class UBA2968; order UBA2968; genus JAAXHE01. Next base: position 19,740 of record CAZKDZ010000308.1, read on the forward strand.
AGCCTGACCGGTCCGGACTCCGCAATCTGATACTCGATTGTTGTGGATGGGTTGAAAGGATTCGGCATGTTCTGGCTCAGGGCCGTTCGGTCGGGCAACGGTTTCAGATTCCCGATTTCTATCTGTGACAGTATATCGATATTTCCATCGAGCCCGACCAGTACGCCTTCAGCGACCTGGAAATCCGTTGGGAGCGGGCTCTCCGTCGTCTTAAAGATGAGCTCGACGAGACCACCGTCGCCGCTGGCGCCCTCGCCGTCGACCTTCATGGCGCCGATATCCAGTTTTCCGGGCGTCCGGTTGGAGGACAGAAAGAGCGTATTCCGTTCAGACCGGGACGAGAGCAGATTGCCGTCGAGTTCCCTGGCTTCGATGAATTCGTACTTTCCCGCGTCGTAGATCAGCGAGAATCCGTACCCCTTCAGGTTTTTGGCCTGGGCAAGTGTAACATGCAGTTTAAGGACACCAGGTTCGGCGTCCGGCGCGTCCGCCCGCTCCAGCGTCAGACGAGCGAACGAGTTCTGACCACCGTTAATGGTCAATCCATCGGTCATTTCTCCCGCAGACGCGGAGCCCGCCAGGGCAAGTGCCAGAAAAACGAGAATCGCACGCATACCGCCTCCTTATCGGAGTTCAGGAAAACCTTGGCCGCGAAGCTTTCTTCGTTAAATCTACGGGGAACGGTTCCCCGTGTCAACAGCCAAATAAGGCGATGCCGGGGAAAAGATCCTGTTGAACATGAACCGAATGTCCGGTGCCGCGAGACAGCCGGACGCCAGCGCCCCGACTCGGTCAGGGTACCACCGAAGCTTCCGGCGCCCGCGTGCGGATCCGCGCCGGGAAATTCCCGTCAGGCCACGACGATGCAATTCGGAAACTGACTCACCCCGCCGGTCGCAGTTCGTCGAAGTAATCCTGAATCGAGTCGACGAGGCCGGCGATGCCGACTTCCCGATCCGCGGCTTGCGCGACAACGGAAAATCCCAGATTCCGAGCCGCCTCCGCCGTTGTGGGCCCAATACAGGCAGCAGGGAGCGTCCGCGTAAGTTCAGGCATTCCGAATTGCTTGAATAATTCCGTACAATTTATTGCAGAAGAAGGACTTGAAAAAACAACCAGGTCAACCTCCTTCCGTTGAAGGCGTCCCTTGACCTCGCCCGAGATTCCCGGAGGCTTCTCAGTCCTGTAGACAATGACCTCCCGCACGTCCGCCCCCAGCGCGCGCAAAGCATCCGGTATTGTTCTTCGCCCCTTTTCCCCACGGGGAATCAGCACCCGCAGCCCGGACACGCTTACTTCGGCGAACCGCTTCGCAAGGTCGGCGGCCGTGTGCCGGGCTGGGCACAAATCCACGTGCAGGCCGTGACCGCGGACCCTTTCCGCGGATTTCCGACCGACCACGGCAACCCTGACATCCGTCAATCCGTTGAGGTTTCCACGCAACGATCGCACCCTCCTGAAGAAGCGCTCGATGGCGTTCCCGCTGGCGAATACAAGCCAGTCGAACCGGTCCAACTCCGCGATTGCGGCATCAACCGGCAACCAATCAGACGGATCCGCTATCTCTATGGCGGGGGCCACCAGGACTTCGGCCCCCAATCCCATCAACATGTCGCGCAGCTCCCCGACCTGACTCCGGCTGCGGGTAATCATGACCCGCCTACCGAACAGGGGAAGCCGTTCGAACCACGGAAAATCCGACGCGGCCACTTCACCCACGACAATTGCGGCCGGGCTGCGAACTTCCACGTCGGCCAGGGAACCCAGCGTACACCGGACGGTCGTCTGACCTGGCAACGTACCGTCCTGTACCACGGCCACCGGCGTGTCGGCGGGACGACCTGCCTGGATCAATCTGCGGGCGACCTCCCCGCGATTCCGTACGCCCATAAGCACGACGAGGGTGCCGCCCAGCTGACCCAGCGCGCGCCAGTCTACCTCCGGAAGCGCGTCCAGAGACTCGCGGTGACCCGTAAGAATCGTCACATGTGGCGCGATCCCCCGCCGGGTAACCGTTATTCCCGCGTATGCCGGCGCGGCGATCGCGCTGGTAATTCCCGGTATCACTTCAAATGCGATGCCCGCATCCTTCAGCGTCGCCATCTCCTCCCCGCCGCGCCCGAACAGGAATGGATCTCCGCCCTTCAGGCGTACCACCCTGAGCCCCTTCTCCGCCCGTTCAACCATCAGGCGGTTGATCCGTTCCTGTTGCCGTGACTGGGCGCCCGGCCGTTTGCCCACGTCAATCCGCTCACAATGCGGCGGCGCTTCGTCCAGCAACGCCGGATTCGCCAGGCTGTCGTAGAGAATCACGTCAGCCATCCGGATACGTCGAAGGGCCTTAATTGTGATCAGCTCGGGATCTCCCGGCCCCGCGCCAACCAGAAAAACCGCGCCTTTCGCCATGATTATCCCAAACCGCCACGGATCCGGCAGGCCTCCCGTGACACGTTGCCCTGCGGCTTAGAGCACTTCGCCGAGGATCTCCCTCGCCCCGCGCTCGATCAGTAGACTGGAAAGCCTCCTTCCGACATCGAGCGAATCGTCCGGATCTCCCGTTGTCCGCGCGCGGACAATCCTCCCGCCGTCCGGGGCGGCCACCATCCCGTCCGCAATGAGACACCCCTCGTCCAACCGCGCCCACGCGCCAACCGGCATCTGACATCCCCCCGCGAGTTCGTCCAGCATAGCTCGCTCGGCACTCACAGCCGAGTGAGTGGAACGATCATGCAGACAGCGCGCCGCCCGCGCGACGCGGTCATCGTCCTGTCTGATCTCGATACCCAGCGCACCCTGACCGGGAGCCGGGAGGAACCGATCTGCCGGGAAGAAATCGCTTACGCGACCCGCCAACCCCAGCCTGCACAGACCCGCCGCCGCCAGAACCACCGCATCGACTTCGCCCGCGTCCAGTTTCCTTAGCCGGGTATCCACGTTTCCGCGAATCCCTGTTACCGTGAGGTCTGGCCGGATGTGCCGCAACTGCGCCTGGCGCCTCAGGCTGCCCGTACCCACCACGGCGCCATCAGGAAGACGATCGAGCTTGTGCCCGGCACAGCTGATCAGCGCGTCGCGGACGTCCCAGCGGCGGCTGGTGGCCGCCAGGCGCAAGCCCCCGGGAAGCCGGGTAGGCATGTCTTTCAGAGAGTGTACTGCCAGATCGATTCGTCCATAGAGGAGCGCCTCTTCGATCTCCCTTGTAAAGACCTGTTTGCCTCCGATCCGCGCAACCGGCACGCCCGGTTCACGGTCTCCCCTGGTTCTGATCACCTCGATGTGAACTTCCAGGCCGGGATTCGCATCGAGCAGAGTCGTTCTGGCCCAGTCCGCCTGCCACAGGGCAAGGGGGCTGCCGCGGCTGCCGATCACAATGTGCGTCAGCATTCGGTCTGCACTCTTTCTGCGGGTGCTTCCTGCGTCGACGATCCTGCGGTGAGTGCCGGGGCCGCATCAAGGTCGAACAGACGGACCAAGGCGTCCACATAGGTCAGTGCTTCCCCTGAATCTGCGGCTTCTCGCAAACGGACCTGCGGCGCGTGCAAGAGCTTGTTCATGTATAGCCTCAGGAGGCCGGCCACTTTCTCCTGTTGTATTTCCGAGAAATCCGACAACCGGGCCCGTTCCAGTTCCTCTTCAAGGAGATCCTGGAATCGCCGGCGCATGGCCACGATGGCGGGGACTACGTCCAGCGAATTCAGCCACGAGGAAAAAACCCTCACCTCTTCGTCAACGATATGCCGTGCCTTCTCCGCCTCACGCCGCCTCTTCCGTAAATTCGCGCCCACGACCGCCTGCAGATCGTCGATATCGTACAAAAACACATTGTAGAGAGATCCCGCGTCCGGGTCGATGTCTCTGGGCACCGCAATGTCAATGAGAAACATAGCGTTATTCCGACGCTCCTGCATTGCGAGCGCAACGCGTTGCCTCTCTAGAATCGGGGCTGTCGCGCTAGTTGAGCTGATTACGATGTCGGCCCGGTGCAGGCCATCCATCGCATCCGGCCAGGACAACGCCTTCCCGTTCACCCGCCTCGCCAGATCGCGCGCCCGCGAGAACGTCCGGCTGGACACCATCAGTCGCCCGACCCCGCTGTCCACGAGGTGCCTGGCGGTCAGTTCACTCATCTCCCCCGCACCCAGTACGAGGGCCGTCCTCTCGTCCAGCTTGCCCAGGATCTTCTTCGCAAGCGCCACGGCCGCGAAACTGACGGAAACCGCACCGTCGGCGATCTCAGTCTCCGTTCTTGCCCGCTTGGATGTTTCGACGGCCGAACGAAACAGCCGGTTGAGGACGGTGCCGCTCGTTCCCGCTTCGATGGCGCGGGCGCCCGCATCTTTCACCTGCCCGGCGATCTGCGGCTCGCCCATGATCATCGAATCCAGCCCCGATGCAACGCACAGCAGATGTCGGACCGCATCCAGGTCGTAGCGGGTGAAGGTGAATCCGCGCAATTCGCCGGCGGCGATTCCGCTTATTTTCCCGAATACGCCGATGACGCCCGCGCGCGCGGTCTCGGGATGTTCTGTGACGACGTAGGCTTCGGAACGATTGCACGTTGAAATGAGACTGCATTCGACCACGGCATCCAGCGCGTGCAATCGTTCCAGGATGGACCTGTGTTTCCTTTCGGAAACCGCCACGCGGTCCCGGACTTCCACCGAAGCCGTCCGGTGGTTCAAGCCCACCGCTACGATAGACATGCCGTTACTTTCCTGTCGAGTTCATCCCACCGTTCCCGTCGAACCAGGTCCAGGGTCTCCCAGTTCACGAGCAGATCCCACACGGCCTTTCGCCGCGCGGGACTTTCGGGGAATCGTGCCAATACACGCGGACGCAAACGGGCGAGAACTTCCACCATACCGCCGTGTTCCGGTCCAAGGACCTCCTCGAGATGCCGTCTTACCATACGCGCATATGCCGGGCTGGCCCCCCCGGTCGAAACCGCCACCTGCAGCCTACCGCGGCGCAGTGTGGAAGGCACCGCGAAATTTCCCGCGCCCGCCGGGTCCGCGCGATTGACCGGAATTCCCTTTTCTGCCGCTGCCCGCGCAACCTCGTCGTTGACCGGACCTATGTCCGTTGCAGCGAAAGCCAGGGCCGCGCCGTCGACGTCGCTTCGATGAAAGTCGCGGCGCAGCAGATGAATCCGCCCGTCGGCCGCCAGGCCTTCCAGCGAATCCGAAATCGCGGGCGCAATCACCCACACGCGGGCGCCTGAGGCGAGCAGGCTTCTTGCTTTTCGCTCTGCAACGGTTCCACCGCCCACGACGACACACTTCCTGTTCCGCAGATCCAGAAAGATCGGATATTCAACACATTGGCCGGCCATATGAGCTCACGCGATTCAACCTACTGTGCCAGAACGTGTTTACCGGGAAATAGCAGGCCCATGACGGGAAATGTGAACACGACGAGGACAAATCCCAGAATTGACATTAGCGCCGCCCGCATACCCTGCCAACCGGCAATCCTTCGGGCTGCAAGATGGCCGGCATAAACGACCCACGTAACCAGCAGTATCCAGAATGCCGGTTCGTTCCAGATCCAGAGCTTGTACATTTTCTGGTGAACCCAGACGGAACTCGCCACAATACCCGCCGTCAGGAAGACGAAGCCAAAAGACGCGGCACGGTTGTTTGTCTGGTCAAGTGTATCCAGCGGCGGCAGTCGATCGTAGAAAAAGCCCAGATGCTTCTTTTGAATTTCCCCCAACAGCATCACGTACATCGTGGCGCTGACACTGGATATGGCAAACGCCGCATATGCCAGAATGTATGCGAATACGTGAAGCTTGAACCAGCCGCCCGTATGCGCCACTCTTGGCGTGCCTTCGGCGCCCGTCAGGTTGGAAGCGGCGACCAGGTGCAACACCGCAATGATGGGAACGACCAGTGCGCCCAGCGAACCGCGACAGGTGCCGAACTCCAGGTAAAGAAAGACAATAACAACCAGCCAGGCGCATAGAGAAGGCAGCACCTGGCTGGTCAAGGGAACCTGTCCGGTAGCAACGGCCATTCTTGCAAGCAGCGTACTGTGCAGTACCCAGCCGGCGATGAGGCTCCAGAACCCCAGGGAGCCTCCAATGGCCCGCATCCGTATAAAATGCGCGGCGTAAGCGCATGCGCTGATGATGTACGCCGCACCCGTACCCATCACCAGCAGATTCTGCATACCCATAGAATCGGACCCCGGCCAGAAACGGCGTGCGAAACTGATCCCAGACGCGACCACTGACAGGATCAATCACGGCGTTCCCCGCGTCCGCCACCTGCAATGCGGCCTCTCGTCCCGGAACTTCCGGAGGGTCGGTGCGGGAGAGGTAACTTACACAATCCCTTCCGCCGAATCAATCGAAATCCCGCATCTTCTACCGGGTGCCACGACGCCGAGTACGACGGAACCCGATGCGCCCGTTGCGGCTGGAAGATTGCCGGGCCTGCCTTCGACGGTGGCATTGGCCAGCACCGCAAAAGCAATCGCCTCCCTGGCATCCGGGGGCACGCCGAGTACATCGGAACGACACACGTCCAGGTCCGGCAGAGCAGCGGTTAACATCCTCATCAGAGCCGGATTTCGGGCGCCACCGCCGCTGACGGCCACCCTGCGGACTGGAATTGCAGGAAGGACAAATCGCCTCAACGCGTCCGCGATGCTTCGCGCCGTGAATGCGGTTGCCGTGGCAATCAGGTCTTCATCCGCCAGGCGACCGCGCCAGGCCAGGATCTCCGAGACCAACGCCTCGCCGAACGACTCCCTTCCGTTGGACTTTGGCGGCGCCACTCTCAGAAACGGATGGCTCATCAATTCCCCGAGCAACGATTCCGACGCGTCGCCCGAGTCTGCGATAGCGCCATCCGCGTCGTACGCGAGGCGTCCTCCCGATATAACCTCAGTCAGTGCGTCAACGAGCATGTTTCCCGGCCCTGTATCGAATGCCAGGACATCCTCCGGACCGCAGCCCGGAGGCAACACGGTAACGTTCGAAATGCCTCCGATATTCAAGAGCACGCGTCCCTCGCTTCGGGACCGGAACAGCAGATAGTCCACCAGCGGCACGAGCGGCGCGCCCTGTCCACCCGCCGCCAGATCCCGAGCCCGGAAGTCAGCGACCGTGGTAACGCCGGTCCGTTCCGCGATCACACACGGGTCGGCGATCTGCAGCGAGGATCGCGTTACCGCCCCGAACGCGCTGAACGCCTCCGGCAGGTGGTGTACGGTCTGTCCGTGCGATCCGATAAGATCGACCCTGGACATTTCCAAACCCGCTTCGCGGCACACATTGAATGCGGCTCTGGCAAACCATTCGCCAAGAACGGCATTCAGCCTGCATATCCTGTCAACCCCGCCACGTCCGGCTTCCGAGACGTCGAGAATCTCGCGCCGCAATTCCGGCAGGTAAGGCAGTTCCGTAAACGCAACCAGCCGAACCCCGGCTTCCTCCTCCCCAACCTCGACAAGAGCCGCGTCTACGCCGTCGGCTGACGTGCCGGACATCAGGCCGATCACCCTGCGAATCGCGCCCACACCGGACCCTCTTACGAAGTCTGAGTCGCCCGTCAACGCGCACCTCCGCCGCGATATAGGTCCGATGCCTTTCGCACGCCTCGCAGGAAATACCGGTAGGCTATCGCACCGCGGTAGACAATGCGGAAGACCTCGGGGTCATTAACCGTGCGCACCCGTTGCGCGTCCCGACGTCGCCGCAGAATCGACGCCGGATGGAACAGGACCCAGCAAAGGCCGCAAAGCGCCGCGGCAGGCCGCATCCAGTCGCGCTTTACGATCCCGAGCGGCACGGTACACAGTTCCAGCAGGACCCGGATCGGAAACACCCAGGCCAGCGAGATAGCGGACATGTTCTTCAGTACCATCACCAGCTGATTTCTATGGTTCAGATAGGCCTTCCGGAAAGCCCGCGCATTCAGGGACCAGCCTCCATAGTGATAGACCACGGACTCCGGGACGGAAATCGCCCTGTATCCCACGAGATGGAATCGCCAGCAGAGGTCGATTTCCTCCATGTGCATATAAAACCCTTCGTCCATGAGCCCGGTTTCTTTCAAGCACCTCATTCGCAGGAACATCGCTCCCCCCACCGCCCAGAAGATATCCCGCGAGCGATCGTACTGCCCTCGATCCTCCTCCACCGTCTCAAACAGCCGGCCCAGACAGAAAGTGTACCCCAGCATGTCCATCATCCCGCCGGCGGCGCCTCCGTAGTCGAACTTCGCGCGTTCACGAAGCGATCTCACCTTCGGCTGGCATACGCCCACCTTCGGGTCGGCCTCCATTGCGGCCAGGAGAGGCGCCAGCCAGCCTTCAGCCACTTCGACGTCGTTGTTCAACAACATCGCATATTCACCGCGTGCCGTCTCGAGACCCCTGTTACACCCCGCACCCATCCCTTTCCCGCCGCCAACACCCACGACCCGTATGCCGGGAAACCGCGCCTGCGCCTTCTGCAGGCTTCCGTCGTCGTACGGCCTGTCGTCGGCGACAATCACCTCGAACGACGCGCCGCTGGTTCTCGCGTAGAGGAAATCCAGGCAGGTCAGGAGAACATCCCCGAGGAAATGCGGCACGATCACGGACACAAGGGGTTTATCGGCCATCTGCCGCCTCTTGACGCCCGACCCGCCGCCGTAACGTCTCCAACGCCTGCTCGACCTCCCGGTCTCCCGGCTTCAGACGGAGGAGGTACTCCAGATCGTCGATGGTGCCCGCGAGGTCTCCGATGCGTTCCCGTGACGCCGCCCGATTGAACAACGCCCGTTCGACCTGTATGCTGTTTTTAATCATCCTGCCATATAGCTCTATTGCCGCGTCGTATCGACCAATCTGCATCTGTACCTCAGCCGCCGTCCCCAAACGCGTTTCTTCGTCGATCAGGTCTGAATCCAGCACGTTGTTCAACAATCGCTGGGTCTCCTCCGGCCGGTCCAGTCGATGCATCATCACCGCCATCCGGACGGTTCCCTGCCAATGCTCCGGCGGAAGCGCATGTTTCTCGCAGAACCGGAGGACCTCCAGGGCGCCGTCCCGGTCCCCTTCTTCGGCGAGGACCTCCGCGAGTTGCAGAAAAACGGCCGGGTAATTGGCCAGCAGGTTTCGCGCCGTACGGTTACGATGCACCCCGGGGTCCGAGACGCCACGGAACTGATAGAGGTCCATCAAGTGCTTCCGGGTCTGTTGTACGTGAACACGCGACGCCTTCCGGCGCAACAGGCGGAAAACCATGCCCTCCATTTCCAGGTGATCATCCAGTCCCATCCTGTTACCGTCCGGTACTGTCAACGCGAAATAAACCGGCCGTGTCCACTCGTTCCAGTCCACGATCTTCAATACCATGACATCCTGTACGCGCAGCACCCTTCCCGGCATTCCCTGGACGGTCCAGGTCAGTCCGGCCGCGCGCACCTCCCTGTCCTCGGGCCAGAGTCGCCCGGATTGAATCACCGCGGTCTGCGTTCGGGCCGTCAGTACCCGTTCGATGTATTCGTCCGTATACCTGATGGGTACTTCCGGCTTCAGGTCCCTCAACTGCCTGATATACCACGACGTATTCAGGAGGCTCAGGTTTACAACCCGTACATCCTTCCGGAGGCCCATCACCTCCTGCTGGTACCAGAGAGGAAAACTGTCATTATCCGCATTGGTAAACAGGATTGCGTGGGGGTCGCAGGAATTCAGAATATTTGCCGCATAGTCGAATGCGAACCGGTTGCCGGTCCGGTCATGCGACGGATAGAGGCTTGCGGCCAACGCAGCCGGCATTGCGAGCAGGAGGCAGGCGGAGACAACCGCCGCGCCTCTGCCGTAAAGGCTGTGGACCCCGCGGATGACCACCGACGTCGCAATGCCCATCCACACGCAGAACAACGCAAATGAGCCCACAAACACGTAGTCGCGTTCCCTCGGCTGCGGGTCTTCCATATTGAGATAAATCGAGAGCCCGATTCCTGAAAGCGCGAAGAGTATGGCAAATGCCCAGAAACGCCGGGTGTCCCGGCGCCAGTGTTCCCAGATACCCCAACAGCCCAGGAGATAGGGTACTACCGAAATACGCACCAACTCCACTTCATGCGACGTGGCCCGCCGGAAGGCATCCGAGACGAATCCGATACCGGGCACGGGAAACTGTGCGACGAAATACTTGATGTACATCGTCCAGATCTGGAAATCCCACAAGGGGGCCTTTCGGTTGAATACGCCCAGCAGCATACTCTCCGAACCGTATTGTTCCCGTCCGAGAAACCCGATGAAGTTGGCCCACGTTTCCGGATTGTTCTGGTCGATCATCGGATTCAACCCGGACCGGATATAGAGAGAGGCGTATGTCGAATATCCCACGAAGAACAGGAGAACCGCGAACGCCCAGACCCGCGGATCCTTCATCAACTCCCGCTTCCTGAACCAGACCAGCATCAGCAGGGTGGGAACGGTCAAAAGACACAGCAGGTGAACACCACCCGCGAGACCCATGAGATAGGCGACAAAGTAGAGAATACGGTGGCTGTCCGGCTCTGCGGCCCGTTCCATCCAACGCAGTCCCAGCCAGAGGGACATCGCCATCAGCATGATCGAGAATCCGTATACCTCGGTCTCCACGGCATTGTACCAGAACGTTTCCGAAAACGCAAGCATCAGGGCAGCCACGGCACCGCCCGCCACGCCCGAGACACGGACAGTGTGTCTCTCGCCGTCGCTCCAACCCTGCAGGACCAGACGGACAGTGATCAGATATACGAACAGCACCGCAAGCGCACTCGTTATTGCAGAGATGAGATTCATGGGGAACGCGGGATCTTCGTGGAACGGCAACATCGTAAAGAGACGTCCGATCAACAGATAAAGCGGCGCGCCCGGCGGGTGGGGAATACCCAATGTAAACGCACATGCGATAAACTCTCCCGAATCCCAGAACGAAACCGTTGGCGCGGCGGTCTTGACGAATACCGCCAGCGATATCAGGAATACGCCCGCGGCGCAAATGCGGGCGAGGCCGCTCCCGGCGTTCGGATCGCATACCGCGGTTCTGTCGGATTGTAAATCGTTCGTCATTTTCCTGTCGATCTCCATGGTTCCGGGTCCTGTCAGTTCGCGCGACCATTCGCGGATTTCAGACTGCGTTCACGCTGGTTTCTTCGACGCTTTCGATGACGCGCATCGACTTCCACTTGCCGCTCCGGAACCGCAGCATGAAAATGAAACCACCCGAGACAAGGTAGAGGCTGACGAAAATCCAGGCGACGTACAGACCCCACCCGAATGTCACTACCGTCAGATAGGTTGGCAGAACCATGACAAACCAGCCGAGTGCTACCGACGTGAGCATGACGAACCTCGTATCTCCCGCACCCTTGACCCCTGCCGAAAAGACGATATATATTGCATCGAAAACACAATAGAACGCGACGAATCGCAGCAGGACAACCGACAATTCCCAGACCTGCTCGAAGGACTCGGGATCGGCGCCTGAAATATACGGCCGCAGGAAGAGCCCCGGCAGGAAAACATACCCTGCGGCCATCGCAAGCATATACGCCAGGCTGAGGTGCATGGCGGACCACGTGCTGCGCTCGGCCAGATCCACCCTGTCCTTTCCGATATATTGACCGACGAGAGTTGAAACCGCGATGCCCAGCCCCATCATCGGGAGGAAAGCGAGCGTATTGACGTTGAAGGTCACGCTGGTGGCCGCCAGAGCCGTCGTGCCAAGTTTCCCAACCAGTAGTATGAACATTGAAAAGCCCAGAATCTCCAACATGAACTGAATTCCGTTCGGCAACCCGTAGCGCACCAGCCGACCCAGCAACTCCGCTTCGGGACGCCATCCGCTCAATGTGCCAAAAGTGTCGCGGTACCTGGGTCGAATCATCAGCACGAAGAACACGAGGGGGATAAGGAGGTGCGATACCACCGTCGCCCAAGCCGCGCCGCGAATGCCCCATTCCGGAAATCCCCAACGGCCGAATATCCACGCATAGTCCAGGATCACATTCAGCCCGCACGCAAGGAAATTCACCCACATGACCGTCCGGGTGTCTCCACGCCCGCTGAAGAAGGACGATACCGCCACCCCCGTAATGCCCGGCCCCATAAAGCACAGAATCCTGAAATACTCGGCCTCCAGCGCACGTATATGCGGCTCATGGCCGGCCCATTCAAAGAATGTCTCCGAAAACGGCATCAGACACAGAATAATCACTCCCGACGCCAATCCGACATATATGCCCTGCCACACGGCCGGACCGACCCGATCGTTCCGGTCCGCACCCCAATACTGGGCGACAAACGTATTCACATACGCAACCGTCCCGATAAACAGACTGGTGAAGGTAAAGTGCAACATGCCTGCGGGAAGACAGGCTGCAAGTACGTCCCGGCCGTACCAGCTCAGGAATACCCGATCCACAAAGATCTGGAGGCTCCATGAACCCGTGCTGAGAATCAGAGGCGCCGCCAGCCGCAGCACCTCCCTATAGCCTCCCGGTTCCTTCCACCGCGACATCATGCGCACCTTGTGTATCCTTGCAATCGGTCGTTTTAATCGCCTTTATCAACTTGCGAATTTTCGCAGTAACGTCCACGGAAACATACGAATCATGGGTAACGTTGAGTTGAAGCCGCAATCCCCGGCGTTTTCGGAAGGACGCGCTGCCGGTATTGGCATCTGAGTCATTTTTCTCTTGTCCCGTGATAGCCCCATCGGTAGATTCGCAGGCCGACCCGGAAGATCAAATGGACCATTTCACGACCGGAGCCTGACCATGACACATGATGTCGTCGTTATCGGCGGTGGCAGTGCGGGCTACGCCGCCGCTCGCGTCGCGGCCGACCACGGAGCTGACGTCGCCATAATCGACAAAGGACCCCTCGGCGGTCTCTGCATCCTGCGAGGCTGCATGCCTTCCAAGGCGTTGCTTCGCAGTTCGGACCTGTTCTCGCTGATGAAACGGGCCGGCGAGTTCGGCCTGAATGCGAGGGATATTTCCCCTGACATCGGCGCAATCAACGACAGGAAACGCGAACTGGTCAACGAATTCGCGGATTACAGGGTCGAGCAGCTCAACAGCCCGCGATTCAAGCTGATACGAGGTCGGGCCCGTTTCGACTCGGCGACATCCGTACGCGTTGGCTCTGAAAGAATCTCCGGACGCAGTTTTGTCATTGCAGTTGGATCGGCAGTCAGCAGAATTCCTGTGCCAGGATTGGAGGAAACGGGATATCTCACGAGCGACGACGTCCTGGAACTCAGGGAACTGCCCGGATCCGTGATCGTACTCGGCGGTGGCGCCGTCGCCGCCGAGCTGGGCCAGTTTCTGTGCAGGATGGGCGCGCAAACCACCCTGATACAGAGAAACAGCCAGTTGCTCAGCGACTGTGATCCGGACATGGTCATGCACGTTGAAACCCGATTCAGAGAAGAAGGAATGCGGGTATATACCGACACCCGGCTTCAGCGAGTCAGCAAATCCGCGGATCGAAGCTCCGTACACTTTGTGCAGGGCGGCAGATCCTGTACGGTTTCCGCGAACGTCGTCTTCAACGCCCTGGGACGAACGCCGGACCTTGACGGCCTGGATCTGGAATGCGCCGGCGTTGAAATTCGCCGCGGAAGAATCGCCACCGACGATCGCATGCAGACCAGCGCGAAACACATCTACGCCGCCGGAGACTGCGCGGGTCCGTACGAAATCGTGCATATCGCAGTCCAGCAGGGCGAGATCGCCGGCCACAATGCCGCTGCGGGAGCGCCTGAAAAGTCGATCGACTATCGCCTGCGCACGTCAGTTGTATTCACCGATCCGCAGGTGGCGTCCGTCGGCCCTGCCGAAAAAGAATGCCGAGCAGAGGGCATCGCGTACCTTTCGGCCGAACATCCGTTCAGCGATCACGGAAAGTCGATGGTGATGGGCGAAACCCACGGCGCCGTGAAGATCCTTTGCGATCCTGAAAACGGTGAACTCATCGCGGGTCATATCACGGGGCCCGACGCTTCCGAACTCATTCATGAACTTGCCGCCGTAATCTACTTCCGGGGTACGGTGTTCGACCTCCTTCAGATCCCGCACTACCATCCGACTCTCGCCGAAATCCTCACGTATCCTGCCGAAGAACTCGCCGGAATTCTGACCGGATGAGTAAGCACCCCGAACGGGATCTGTCAATCGAATCGCTGATGTGCCGCACCGCCAAGTCGATGCACGAAGAAAACGGCAGGGGGCACGAACAGGAGAGCGATCCAGAACATCGGCCTGTACGAGATCCACGCCACCAGAAGACCGGCAATCACGGGTAGAAACCCCTGGGGCAGCGCAAACATGTTCAGAAAGCTCGTATACGTGGGACGGCGGTCCTCAGGCGCAAGTTCCAACACGTATGCCATGCGTCCGTTAAACACCGCGCTGCTGGCGAAGCCCGAAAAAACAAACGTCAGTGCGTAAAAAGCGACGTGCGGATTGAATGACCACTCGATACCCCAGTTTGAGAGCGGGGCGACGGATAGAGACGGGACGTACCTGGCCAGCAGCGGAATGGCGGCCGATACAGCCATCAGATAGGAACCGTACACCAGCAGCGCGCGGTTGCCTTTCCGATGCCCGACGTGGGCCCAGAGCGCGTTTGACAGCACGGTACTGACCTGCATTACAGATACGAATACGCCGACATAGACCAGCCCGAACCCCAGGTCGGCAATCGCGTAAGGCACGTAAAACGGCGACCCCATCATCATCAGAGACCAGAGTAGCTGCATCCCGCACAATCGACGGTAATCGGGATCGTTCTTCAGCAGGCGTAACCCGCTGTTCAGGTAGTTGGAGAGCGCCTGACGCAGATACCGCACCTGGCCCGCGGGTTCCCGGATTCTGCTGAATACGAAAACCGAAAGCGCGTTTCCCAGTCCGGCCAGCAGGAACAGCGCCGAGTAGTTCGCCGGAAATGCAAACCCGCTGCGTTCGCTGAGCACGAAAGTGATCACTCCGCCCGCCGCCATAGCCGTTACGCCGCCGCAGAGTCGCCGAACAGCGAACAGGCGCGACCGGTCTCGCGGCGGGACGACTTTCCCCACGATGTCCATCCATGGGACGTTCCATATACCCATCATGGAAGTGGAAACCGCGTACAGTACCAGAAAACAGCACAGAAAATAAAAAGGCTGACGACCTCCCATCAGGTACGTCAGCCCCGCGATTACCAGCCAGACGGAGCTACGCATTCCGCCTGCCAAAAGCAGGAAGGGCATTTTTCTTCTTCTGCTCTCGATAATTCTGGAAATAAAAATCTGCGGCCACGCCCATCCGATCCTCATCAACGCACCAACCAGCCCGACCGCGATGCTTGAGGCCGTCAGCGTTTGTACGAAAGCCGGGAGCACCATGTCCGAGCTGGCCAGCGTCATCGACATGAAGACGAGGCCGCCGTTCAGAATCAGCAGCCGCCTGTTGCGGCGGACTTCCCCCGGGTCCGGTTCGTCCGGATCGGCCGACGCCCGCCTCCAGTGCGCAGATGAAAATTCCCTCATGCCAAACGTTTCCGTCGGCTGACCACTCAGGGCGCCTGACAGGGCCCGGGCTTCCGGGATTTCACCATCGTTTGGTCGCAGCGGGTGGTTTCAAATTCCAATCGCGTAACCGTCCCGCCTGGGATCCGCGCCGCCCATCAGACCGCCGCTCTCCTGGTCTACTGCAATTCCCTGCGCCCCTCCTGTCACGTGGGAAAAGGCGTCGACAACGTCAATCTGATGTCCCCTGCGAGTCAGGCCGGACCGGATCTCCGCAGGCACACGGGACTCCATATAAACACGCGTGCCGGCGTGCTGAAAGCGGAACCTTGGCGCTTCGATGGCGGCTTGAATGTTCATCCCGTAATCCAGAAAATTGGTGGTGAACTGGGTTGTCGTCTGCTGGATTCCCCAACTTCCCGGTGTGCCGAGCGCCGCCAGGAGCCGACCATCCTTGAAGATCTGGCACGGCGAAAGACACATATCGATTTTCTTGTGCGGCTCGATGCAGTTGGGGCTGCCGGGCACCGTATCCGCCCATTTGATAAAATTGTTCAGAAACATTCCCGACTCGCCGATAATCTCGCCGGAGCCGAAACCCGAACCCAGACTTTGCGTTATCGCCACCGCGTTTCCCTCCGAGTCCACCACGTCGAAGTGGGTTGTGCACTCGTTCAACCAGTCCCCGGGCTGGCCCGGAGCGATTTCGTCCGGCAACCCGACCGCGGTATAGTACTCCCCGCGATTCACCGAGGCCCGGTCTCCGATAAGGCGCCTGCGTTCATTCGCGTACGCTTTCGAAAGCAATCCGTCCGACGGCGCTTCCGGTGCCGCCGCGAATGCCACCCGATCCGCATTGCCCAGTTTCAGGACCTCGATAAAAAGGTGGAGCGCTTCCTCCGAATGGTGGCCCATGTCATTGAGATCGTAACCTTCGAGCATGTTCAGGGCCTGCAGAATGTGAAATCCGGCGCTGGGGAGCGGCGGGCAGAACACTCGGAATTCGCGATAGGACGTTGAAATGGCATCTGACCATTCAATCTCGAAATCCGCCAGGTCTCTCTCGGAAAGGAGCCCTCCCCCGGCCTGCACGTATCCCGCGATTTCAGATGCGAGGTCGCCGTGGTAGAAAACCTCCGCGCCGCCTTCCACGACCCTGTGAAACGTCCGGGCGAGATCGCTCTGGATCAGGACATCCCCCGCAAGGGGCGCACGGCCGGAGCCCAGAAGCACCCGGGTTCCCGTAGGCCGCATTCGAGGCAGGGCATCGTTTATGAACCTGGAATTCTTCACGGTGGCCGGGAAGCCGTTCTCGGCAAGTTCAATTGCAGGCGCGAAAACCGTTGCCCGGTCCATAGTGCCGTACCTGTCCAGAAGCTCGAGCCACCCTCCGCAGGCGCCGGGAACCAGGCACGACATCACCCCGCCGTCCTGATGCTGCGGCGTACCGAAGGACTCCGGTGTGGCGTCGTGCGGGGTGCGTCCGCAATAATCCAGGACACGCACGCGGTCTTCCGCGGCGGAATAGACCAGCGCATATCCCACACCCGCAATTCCGGACATATAAGGCTCGACGACGTTCAGCGCCGCCGCCACGGCAACCGCGGCATCGAACGCATTGCCCTGCTCGAGCAGCATCCGGGCGCCGGCGAGGCTTGCAAGCGGATGTCCGCTGGCAACCATTCCACGGGCGCCGGTTACCGTGGATCGATGCGCCGTTCCAACAGAAGAAAAAGCCATAGACAGGATTCCTTACCGACGGGTCCCAATCAGTCCGTTGAGAAAGTCGCTCTGCAGGCGAGGCCGAGCCATTGTGGTCGAAGACAAGGCGCGCGACCGAGTCCCATCCTGCGATTCGGCGAGGGAGCGCAACGCAGGTTTTCGACCGCAAGGGCCGGCCGTAGACCGGATGGGCTTTTTCAACGGGCTGCTATGGAACAGGACC
>CAZKDZ010000309.1:0-44220 GCA_964551635.1 uncultured bacterium
CTCCGCCTCCTTCGCCGCAAACTCCGCCGCAGGCTGCGACGCCTTGTCGAAGTAGATCTTGAAATGCTCCGTCTCCAGAAAATGCCAGTCGTAATCGTCATACGTCACCTTGTTCTTCCCGAAATACTCCTGGCCGCCCGCCGTCCCGCACGTGAACAGGCTGATGAGAATCGCAGACATCAACTGGCGCCGGATCATGTTCGACCTCCTTACCTGAGCGGGAGTTGCGGGGGCCGGCGACAACGTTGGGTTCGCCGCCCCCCGCATCTCTGCCTGTCGGCGTTTTTCGCGATCGTACAACGACGATGGGGTGGGGGTCGGCCGCCGGGATTTTACCGCCCCCACCCCGCTCCCGCAAGATATCTGCGGGAAAAACTCAATGGCCTGATTTAACGCTTTCTTCCTCGAGGACATCTGCCGCCGGTCCCACGCGCTACACCACTTAGAACGACGGTGAGACCAAATCGTTCCCCCGATTTTTCCAATGACATCCGCGAACCCTTCCATATATTAACCGGAAAGGAAAACCGCCACGGCGTGGAAATCCGCTTCCGGAACCGCGTCGTCCTCCATGACGTTCAACGCCGTTTGTAGCGGTCCTGCCGCGACCGCGCGCCATGTTGCCCGGGACATTGTACGATGGACAAAATCAGAGTCGGCGTACTTGGTCTGCGGCGGGGCATTGCCCATCTGCGCAACTTCCTGGCGCTGGATCAGGCCGAGGTCGTTGTTGCCTGCGATCGTTTTCCCTATTACCGGGATCAGGCACGTGAGCTCGTGGACAGGCATGGCTCATCAACCGAACTGCTGGTTGAGTATGACGATCTGCTGGAACGCAAGCCTGACGCCGTGGTCGTCGCCAGCAACGGCAGACGCCAGGTCGAGCACGCCTGCATGGCGCTGGAGGCCGGCTGTCACGTTCTCTCGGAAGTCCCGGGTGCAGACACGGAACACGAACTGATACGCCTCCGCGACACCGTGGAACGCACCGGATTGACGTATATGCTTGCCGAAAACGCCTGTTACGCCGGATTTGTGCCGTATTGGCGCAAGTGGGTCCTGGAAGACCGCTTCGGACCCGTCTCAATCGCCGAAGCCGAATACCTTCACTACCTGCCTCAAACGCTCTTCACACCGGACGGGAAACGCCTGTCGCCAAACGAGGCGCGGTCCGCCGGCGCCGTGAGTGCGAAACCGATATGGCGGGCGGACCAGCCTCCAATCCAGTATCTGACCCACGACCTGGGCCCGCTTCTGGAGATCCTGGACGACCGCGCCGTTTCAGTTACCTGTCTGAGCGCCCCCTGGCGCTGCATGGAGGCGCCGTTGAGATCCGATGGCCAGATCGCGCTGTTTCACACGCAGAAGGGCACCCTGATCAAAATCATGGTCACCCTCAACACAGTTCGACCCTCGGAGCACCGCTACCGGCTCTTCGGAACCGAAGGCAGCGCGGAGATGTTTACGTACGAAGAATGCACCCGTTATTTCGACGGCAGTTGCAGTCACAGGGAAGGCTGGAGAGTACTACCGGTCAGCAGGTCCGCCGTAGACGACGCGACCGGCGGCCACGGGGGAACGGACCTGAAAGTCGCCAGGCAATTCACGGACAACCTGCTGAACGACCGTCCCTCTTCGATCGGCGTCTACCGGGCGATCGAATACGCCCTGCCAGGCATCATCGCCGCCCGTTCAGCGGATCTTGGCGGCACCCCCATTGCGATACCCGACCTGAGACGAACTCCGTTTTCCGGGACGGATTTCTGGGATACGCTGCAGATTCCGGAATCCGAACCCCCATCCGTCAGATACCGGCCGCCGCTGTAGTCTGTCCGGTATTGTTCAGAACCCCGCGGTTCCGCCTCGCCCTTCACCTTCCATTGCCTATGACATACACGGCCGTCGAACTCCAACTCCTCAAGAACAGGCTGGAATCCATCGTGGACGACATGGCGCTCACAGTCGTTCGCACGGCCTATTCAACCATTCTCAGAAACTCGATGGACTTTTCCACCGGCTTTTGCGATCCCGACAGCCGGCTGGTCGCACAGGGCCTCTGTCTTCCCTTGCATCTGGGAAGCCTCCCCGATGGGCTGGCCGCCGTCCTGAGCCGGTACGGCGACGCCATAGACGAAGGCGATGTTTTTCTCCTCAACGATCCGTATGAAGGCGGCACCCACCTGCCTGACATCTACGTTTACAAACCTGTTTTCGTCGACTCCCGCCTGCTCGGATTCACGACCGCCATCGCGCATCACACCGATATCGGCGGCCGGGTCGCAGGGGGAAACGCCTGTGACTCCACGGAGATCTTTCAGGAAGGCCTCCGCATTCCGCCGCTCAAACTCTACGCCGCCGGCCGGCCGGTGCAGGCCATCTTCGACCTGATCGAGCGGAACGTCCGCGTCCCCCGAAACACTCTGGGAGACCTTCGCGCCCAGTTGTCCGCCTGCCACATCGGCGAAAGAGCGGTCGTCGCACTCGCAGGGGAACAGGGTTACGATCGCCTCCAAAGCGGGTTTTCCGAGCTTCTGGACTACGCCGAACGGCTCACGCGAGCAGAAATAGAAGCCCTTCCGGATGGACGCTTCACGTTTACGGACGTACTCGACGACGACGGTATCGACCCGGATCAGATCCCCATCGCGGTCACAATCGAGGTAGCCGGCAGCGCGCTGACGGTGGACTTCAGCGGCACCGCGCCGCAGGTGAAGGGTGCCATCAACTGTGTCGCTTCATTTACCAGGTCGGCGGTCTACGCCTGTCTGCGATGTCTCATGCGTGCGGACATCCCTACCAACTCCGGCTTCTTTCGTGCCATTGAAGTCCGCATCCCCTCCGCGACGATTGCCAACCCGGTGCCGCCCGCGCCCGTGGCCGCCCGCGGCCTCACCGGTTTTCGATTGGCCAATGCGATTATGGGCGCGCTCGCCTCTTTGGCGCCGCATATCGTGCCCGCCTGCGAAGTCGGAGGAGACACGGGAATCTCGATTGGGGGATACCGTACCGACCGGACGCCCTTTGTCTTTCTCGAGTTTCTCTTCTGCGGCTGGGGTGGTCGACCTGACCGGGACGGAGTTGACGGGTGCGCCAGTATCGTGGTCAATTTTTCCAATAACCCCGCCGAAGTCGTCGAAGCCGAATACCCGCTCGAGATTCTCGAATACGGATTCCTGACCGACACCGGAGGCGCAGGGAAATATCGCGGTTGCTGTTCCATTGTGCGCGAGTACCGCTTTACGGAAACGCAGGCGACCCTTCAGATCCGCTCGGATCGACACAATTCGCGGCCCTACGGCCTTTCGGGCGGCAAGCCGGGATCTCCTTCCAGAAACATCCTGAACCCGACAGGCGAAGCCCGGGAGCTGCCCGCGAAGACGCTGCTCACTCTCTATAGAGGCGACACGTTACGGCACGTACTGGCGGGTGCGGGCGGTTGGGGCAATCCATTGGAACGCGACCCTCAGCGCATCCTCGACGACGTCAAAAACGGAAAGGTCTCAATCAGATCCGCAGAAAAGCACTACGGCGTCGCCGTAGATCCGGACACGTTGCAAATCGACGATGCGCGCACGAACGGGCTCCGATCCTGTACAACGCGCACCTGAAGCCTCTCACGCCAGATCGATGCCGGTTGCATCCTGACAGGTAACGAAACGCGGGCGACCCTTTGGACCGCCCGCGTTCTATACGGAAACGTCCGCTAAAACTACGTTCATTCTATATCAATTACGATATTTCTCCATTTATCCAGTCGAACGCTAACATCCGGGGGAACCAGCGTGGTTGCGTCATAGTCCTCCAGAATGAACGGGCCCCACATTGGCGATTCCTTCAGTTGGCTCCGCGTTAAAACCCGCGTCTCAATCCATCCCGTACGCTCCCCGAAAAATGCCCTCCGTGTGCCTGGCATCCGGTCAACTTCATCGGGTTCGTCGATGTCGTTCCCGCCGGGAATCGGCGGCCCGGGCAGGAACGCACGAATCCTCAAAGTAACGATCTCAACGGAGTCTGTCTCGGAGCGGTGACCGTACGTGCGTTCGTGTTCCGCTTCAAACGCGTTCCCCAGGTCCGCAAGGGTACTGTGGTTCCACGAACCGGTGGGTGCCCTGATCGGCAGTTCATAGGACTGTCCCGCGTACCTGAGATCTACGAGATACTCAATTTCGGCGCCGGGCAACCGTTCTCCGGCTTCGTCCGCCATCCTTTTAAAAGCAGACTCGAGCTCACCAGGTTCCGCTTCCAGAAGCTGTCCCAGGCGGGTGCGCGCCAGATCGTACTGCAATCCTGCCGAGACCAGACCGACTGCGCTGAACAGGCCGGGCGCGGGCGGCACCATTACCCTCTGTATTCCCAGAACACCGGCCATCGCCACGGCGTGAAGAGGGCCGCTCCCGCCGAAAGCCAGCAACGAATACTCACGGGGGTCCCGGCCGCGCTCGGACGAAACCGCACGCACTGCTCTAACCATTCGGGCAACCGCGATCCGGTACGCGCCAAGAGCGGCTTCGGCCACCCCCAGATTCATCCTGGACGCAATCCATTCTCGCATCGCGCTGCGCGCCAATGCGACGTCAAGAGGAAGGCGACCGCCAGCCGGTCCATCGGAATTCAGGTATCCCAGCAGCAGATTCGCATCCGTAAGCGTAGGCCGTTCTCCGCCGCGCCCGTAGCAGACGGGACCCGGGTCCGCACCTGCGCTGGCCGGTCCGACGTGAAGCGCTCCGCCGCCGTCGACCTCCAGGATACTCCCTCCTCCAGCTCCGATTTCGGCCAGATCGACACTGGGTACCCGGGTGGCGTACCCGCCGCCGCTCAGCAACCTCCCCGCAACGGACAACCCGCCGCCCACCTCGTAGTCCGAAATCCGGGATATCTGTCCGTTTTCGATCAGCGCCGCCTTGGCCGTGGTACCTCCCATATCGAATGCAATCAGATCCAGGCAACCGATGCGGCGCCCCAGCGACGCGGCGGCTACCACGCCCGCGGCAGGCCCGGATTCAAGAATCTGCACGGGGCGCTCCACCGCTGTAGCAGCGTCGGTAACGCCTCCCCCCGACTGCATGATCCGCAGCGGCGCATCTATTTCCAGAGTCTGAAGTCGTGTGCGAAGATCGCTCAGGTAGCTCCGTACCACGGGCATCACGTATGCGTTGATCACCGTGGTACTGGTCCGCTCGTATTCCTTGATTTCAGGAAGGACTTCCGAGGAAAGCGTCACGGTCCATCGCCCGGCGGCACGCAGCAACTCACCTGTCCTGATTTCGTGATCCGGATTCACATACGAGTTGAGCAGGCAAACCGCGACCGAAACAACACGTTCCTCCACCAGCCGTTTGATTGCGAGTAGAACACTCTCCTCATCCAGCGGTTCCATGACGCGGCCATCTGCCGCAATCCGCTCGTTCACCTCCAGGCGGAGATAGCGCGGCACAAGGGGCTTCGGCTTCTCCCAGGAGAGATCGTACAGCCGGGGCATCCGCAGCCGCCCGATTTCAAGTACGTCGCGAAATCCCCTGGTTGTGATCAGCCCCGTCCGGGCGCCCGTGCCGCCCAGTATGGCATTGGTCGCCACGGTGGTGCCATGAACGACTTCCTTCACGCCCGCCCCGGATCCCTTCACGACGTGACTTGCGCCCTCCACTACGGCCCTACCGTAATCTCCCGGCGTGGAAGGCAGCTTGTACAGTGCAACGCGGCCGTCCTCGTCAACTGCCACGACATCCGTAAAGGTGCCGCCGATATCGATGCCGATTCGCATATTCCTGCAATCCATGGAGCGTATGTTTTCAATCCATAAACAGGTACCTGGCGATGAATATCACCGCCAGCACGTCCACCAGGGGGTTCACTTCGTCCCCTCGTCTACCGAGCCGCTTTACAATGGGAAACGCGATGAATCCCAATGCAAGACCGTCCGAAATGCTGAACGTCAACGGCATCGCGATCATCGTCAGAAATGCAGGCAGGGCATCGGTGACGTCGTGCCAGTTTACGTTAACCACCGATGCCATCATCAACACCCCCACCACGATCAGCGCCGGCGCGGTTGCAAACGGCGGAATGGCCTCCACCAGAGGTGTCAGGAAGAGGGCAAGCAGAAACATGGCGCCGGTAACAACACTCGCGAAGCCGGTACGCGCTCCGGCCGAAATTCCGGATGCGCTTTCAATATACGTCGTCACGGTCGAAGTCCCGAACAGCGAACCGAATACCGTGCCCAATGAATCGGCAAGAAGCGCCCGGTTCGCCCGCGGCAGCCGACCGCGTCCATCCAGGAATCCGGCTCTGCCCGACACCCCGACCAGAGTACCCATCGTATCGAACATATCCACGAACAGGAAGACAAAGACCACGCCGATCAAGCCGACGTCGAATGCCGCCGTCAGGTTGAATGCCGCGACGCCAAACAGCCGCTCCGGCCACGCCGGCAGACTGAAGAATCCCTCTGGCGCTGGCGCCACACCCGTCATCACTCCCAGTATCGTCACACCCGTAATCCCCAACAGAATGGCTCCCTTAACGCCTCTTGCCAACATCACGCCCGTGCCCAGCACACCCAGCAGCGTAAGTCCCACCGGCCCGCTCCTGATTTCTCCCAGCGTAATCAGCGTTGCCTGATCCGCCGCCACGATTCCCGCATTCTTCAATCCGATGAACGCAATAAACAGTCCGATACCGCACGCCGTTGCCTGCTTGATGGTATCGGGCACGGCGTTGATGATGGCCTCCCTCACCCGCACCAGCGTCAATAGCGTAAAGAGAATACCCGATGCAAGTACGACGCCCAGTGCCAGGTCCCAACGCACACCCAGGCCCAACACCACGGTATACGCGAAAAAGGCATTCAATCCCATTCCCGGCGCCAGTGCAAACGGATAATTCGCGACAATGCCCATGATCAGGGTTGCCAGCGCCGCTGAAATGCAGGTTGCAAACAGCAGCTCACCAAAGAGATCCTTACCCAGCGCTTCCGTCAGCATACCCGGATTCACGGCCACTATATAGGCCATCGTAACAAACGTTGTCAGCCCGCCGATCACCTCCGTCCGGAAGGTCGCCCCGTTCTCTTCAAACCGGAAAAACCTGACAATCGCAGTCATGGAACTCTCCAACGGTTAATTCAGATTGAATGTGTAATCTCAGCGGTTCGCCTTCATATCGGTGAAATCCTGCCGTTCTCATGCCTGACTTTGAGCCGGAAATCCGTCTGAAACGCACTCCGTTCTTCACTTTGTGGAACCGCCGCACAGGTTGATTCCCACATCAGAACCTGTAGTCCCGGCGGTCGGCTTTGCGCTTGTTTTTGTTTAAGACTTATTTACATTTGGCTGACTTGACGGTCGTACGAGCAGGTCGGCGGCCATCGGCGGACCCTTCCGCGCTGAGGATCCCGTTTAAGACCAGGAGCCATGTCATGTCAGAAGATATAGGTCCGATCCTGAAGAACTGGCCCTACGATCCCCAGAACAGCATCCGCAAGGTAATCGATCCCCGTGGCGTGGAGAAAATTCAGGTGCGCGTCGATCAGGGTGCATTTCAGGGCGTTCTCCAAATGGAACTGGACGGGCGGCCCGATGGACAGAAACCCTATAGTCAGACCTTTGTCCTTGACTATCATAAGCAGCAGCTGCAGAAACACGTGGGCGCTTCCGGGTCGCCCGCCGGCTTCAGTCTGGATGAGCACGCCTGTTCCGAGATCTTCGATGAAAGCCGGCGGATTTACGAAAGGTACGTATTTCTTCTGCAGATTCGGGATTACACCAGGGTTGTACGCGATACCGAAAGAAATATGGACGTTTTTCGCTTTGTCAACAGATATGCCGAACGCACGGAAGACAGGGAAAACCTCGAAAAGTGGTGGCCCTACATACTCCGAATCCACGCGGTCGCGAGGGTAATGATCGCGACCCAGCAGGACGATTACGACACAGCCCTCGAGATTATCGGTGAAACGCAATCCAGGATTTCGAACCTCGAAGGTGTAGAGGCCGAAGAGTTCGAGATAGAAAAAAAGCGTTCTCAGGAGTCCCTCAAAGAACTTGAAGATGAAATACAGAGCAAACGCCCACAGAGTCCGGCGGAAAAGCTCAAAGAGGAATTGGCTCAGGCCGTCGAGGACGAGGATTTCGAGCGGGCCGCAGCCATTCGGGACAAGATCTGGGAATTGGAAGAGAACTGAACCTGCGCCCCGCGTATGCGCTCCGTGTTCGCCAGGTTACACATCAGGACCTCAGGTTTCCGTACCATTTCAGGTCATACCGCCAGGGAACGCCGACCCCTCAAAATAGGCAAATGCAGCCGGAGTCTGCAAGACTTTATGACACATGCGCGCAAGTGCCGGTGTGAACGATTCGCCCGGACCACGTCCCCATGAATGGACGCGTCCGGCGGGCCGGACGTTCGCGCGGCATCAAAAACATCTTGACTTTTCGGTTCAGAACGACTACTATATCTTTTTGGCCAGACTGATTATCCGTTACTTTGTCGCCTCCTCCGCTTCAGCGTATTTTCGAAAAGCCCGGTCAGTTACGGGCAGGCTGCCTTCGGAAGGGATTCATCCCATGGCTTTGAGTTTGCATGCTATATCCGTACGCGTCCCGGTAATCAGTGATGTTTACCTCAGCGTCGTTACTCTGGTATCGGTACCCTCACGACGGCAGGGCTCGTAGCCGGAATGGCATATACCCGAATTCAGCCCGCCGTCGATGTAGAATCGACGGCGTTTTTGTTTTTTGTTTTCCCTGTATATTTGACGGATCGCCAGTGCGTGTTTATATTGCATTGAATCATCGTAGAATACCTTCTTAAACTCGGGAGTTTATTGCAGATGGCAAAGGGATCAGAGCAAATCCTCGCATCCGAAACCAACGGTCGGCCGGAACAGCAGGTTGGCCTTGGAGAAGCGTCTCCGCCGAGCCCATCCCCGATGAAGGGCGCCGACATCCTTGTGGAAGCGCTTGTCCGTGAAGGCGTCGATGTCATCTTCGGATATCCCGGCGGCGCCAGCATGGAGATCCATCAGGCACTCACCCGTTCCCGGATCCGGAACGTGCTGTGTCGGCACGAACAAGGTGAAATCTTCGCTGCAGAAGGTTTTGCAAAGGCGTCTGGCCGGGTTGGCGTGTGTCTGGCCACATCGGGTCCCGGCGCCACCAATCTGGTCACCGGACTGGCGGATGCGAAGATGGATTCAGTTCCCCTGGTTGCGATTACGGGTCAGGTGGCGACGCACGTGATGGGCGGCGACGCTTTTCAGGAAACACCAATTGTCGAGGTCACCAGGCAGATTACGAAACACAACTTCCTGATTGACCGGATCGAGGATATTCCGCGAATTGTCAAGGAGTCGTTCTACATCGCGAATACCGGCCGGCCGGGACCCGTGCTGATCGATGTACCGAAAGACGTCCAGCAGGCGATGCATGCGCCGGTCTGGCCGGACGACGTCGCCATTCGCAGCTATAATCCACATATCAGGGCCGACAGCGAAGCCATCGAACACGTCGTCCGTGCGATCCGGGAAGCCAGACGACCTGTCCTTTACGTGGGCGGCGGCATCGTGGCCGCCGGCGCCGCCGAACAACTCAGGGAGCTCGTCCGCAAAACCGGTATTCCTGTGGTTCAGACGCTCATGGGGCTTGGCGTTTTCCCGGAAACCCATCCGCTCTCGCTCAGGATGGTTGGCATGCACGGAACCGTTTACGCCAACTACGCGATCAACCACGCGGACCTGCTGCTGGCTATGGGCGTACGTTTCGACGACCGCGTTACAGGGAAGCTCGAGGCGTTCTGCGAACACGGCAAAATCGTGCACGTCGATATCGACCCGTCTGAAATCAACAAGAACAAAACCGCGCACATTCCCGTTGTCAGCGACGTCGGATACGCCCTTGAGGACCTGAATAAACGGGTGGTACCCGGAGACTACGACGCCTGGCATGCGGAACTGGATACCTGGAGACAGAAACACCCGCTTGCCTATCAGGAAGCTGACGACGCGATCCTGCCTCAGCACGCCATCGACCTGCTTTACCGAATGACGGACGGGAAAGCCGTGGTCTCTACGGGCGTCGGGCAGCATCAGATGTGGGCCGCCCAATACTACCTTTTCGACGAGCCGCGAAACTGGCTCACATCGGGCGGGCTGGGCGCCATGGGGTTCGGTCTTCCGGCAGCTCTCGGCGCGCAGCTGGCCAGACCGGACGACCTGGTCGTGAACATCGACGGAGACGGAAGCTTTGTGATGAACGTGCAGGAACTGGCCACGCTATACGTGGAAAAACTGCCCGTAAAAACACTCATCATCAACAACCAGCATCTGGGTATGGTGGTCCAGTGGGAAGACCGGTTCTATGAAAGCAACCGGGGGCACACCTTCATCGGCGATCCGGACGGCGGCATCCATCCCGACTTTGTCAAAATCGCCGAGGGTTTCGGGATTCCTTCTGCGCGCGTGGAATTCAAGAAAGACCTTGCGGGTGCCCTGGAACAAATGCTTGAAACGCCCGGCCCGTACGTGCTTGACGTGATCGTTCCCTATCAGGAACATGTGCTTCCGATGATCCCCGCGGGGCATACATTTGCGGATATAATCACTGAGTAAATTCATCGGCAACCTGTAAGAGTCCGGATGTTGCGACGCAACATCCGGATTTTCGTGTCCGCAGGGAACGCCCGGCACAACGCGGCTGTCTAAGCGTTTAGTCAAGAAGCTGTCTTAAAATTCACAGCGGTCTTCGCATGGCTGCAATGGCGCCCGGGAACTCACCGGCAATTTTAAAACAGTTGACATGCCCCTTTGGGGCAGCCACAACGATGAAAATCGTTGCGTTGCCAGGCTGAATCGCGGGCTCAACGCCCAACCGCGAATCCGTTCGGGACCGTTTTTCAAAGTACTTGCGGTTGCTCTGCGCAGCCACGATAACTGCTGGTTAGGATCCATGACGTGTTTCGGGGAGCCCGAATGGGTGAAGATCTGGATCTGGTCAGACGCTGCCAGGAGGGAGATCATCAGGCATATCGCGTGCTGGTGGAACGCTACGAAGGGCGTATCTACAACCTTGCCTGTTCAATTGTCGGAGACAGGGAGGCGGCCCGCGATGCCGCGCAGACCGCCTTCATCAGAGCATATCAGGCGCTTCCCCGATTCCGTGGAGACGCCGGTTTCTACACCTGGCTCTACCGGATAGCCGTCAACGTCTGTCTCAACCTTGCCCAGAAAGAAAAACGACGGCGGGATATGACCTCGCTCGACGACCTGCTGGAAACGGGGCATTTCACGCCGGAACAACTCTGGGAACGCCGCACTCCCCACAACGATTTCGAACGATTGCGGCTCCAGGAAGTCATCCGGGAAGTTTTGGGGCGTCTCTCGCCCGATCACCGGCTCGTCATCGTGCTGAAAGACATCGAAGGGCTGTCTCAGGAAGAGATTTCAGAAACACTGAATTGTTCGGTCGGTACGGTCAAATCCCGCCTCTCCCGGGCCAGGGCGCATCTCAGGGACCTCTTGCGGCCCGTATACAACGAGTGGAAAGAGGGGACGTCGCCATGACAGACTCCGAAGTGAAAACCCTTTTGCCCGATTACCTGGAATCCAACCTGCCTGCCGAACAGATGCGCGCGGTGGAGTCGCACCTTGCGGTCTCGACCGATTGCCGTGAGGAACTGGACTATCTGAAGCGGATACAACGCCTGCTTGCCGCCAGACCGGAATCCGCTCCGCCCGGTCTCTGGCGCGGCATCGCGCGGCGAATTGTCCTCGAAGACGTCGTGGGGCCCTGGAAAGAGTTCGAGTGGGTAGGCAAGAGGTTTCTCCCTGTTCTGGCCGCCGCGGTCCTGCTTCTGGCCGTCTTCGGCAACCTTGCGACCGAAGCGCCCGCACTTACGCTGGAAGACTACCTGAATGCCCAGTGGGATGAGCAGGAGGCCGAAATGCTCTCCGACACCGAACTCTCCCGCGACGCCCTTCAAATCCTGCAATCGAGGTAGCACATGTCCGAAAACGCAACCAGGCTCAATGCCGTTCTGCTGGCGGTGGGCATTTTTGTCGTTGGCATCATACTGGGCGCGACGTACCGTCTCTGGCTTCCCTTTGTCGATGACAAGCATGCGCAGGCGCCGTGGGAACCCCGCCGAACTCCTCGGATAGGCGCAACGTCCGAACGTCTGCTAAAGCGATATTCCCGGCACCTCGACCTGACCGCAGCGCAGCGGACGGAGATCGATCAGATCCTTGGCCAAAGCCGGGAACAGATGGTGGAGGTTCGGAAGAATATCGGTTCAAAGATCGAGACGGTGAGGCGGGACGCCTGGTCCAGGATCCGCGATGTCCTCACACCGGATCAGCAGGAAATGTTCGACGAGTTGACAAGTCCCGCATCCCCGGACGTTATTCTTCGGCAATTCAGGAGACGTCTGAACCTGAGTGAGGACCAACAGGCGGATGTGTCGCGCATTCTAAGGAAAAACTGGGCGGAAATGAGAACACTGCGCCGGGAAATACGGAAGGAATTAAAAGCGCTGCATAAAGGCACGCGCGCCGAACAAAAGGACCTGCTCACGCCCGATCAGAGAAAAAAATCCAAAGGGGGGTGGGATCTGGATCTTTCCGGGCAGCAGCGAGCGAAAATACAGCTCATCAGGAAAAAGAGTCGCGAGGCAACACGCCGGCTCTTTCAGAATCGCGACGAGCAACTCGCGTCCCGGATTGCGAAAACCTGGTCTGAAATCAAGCCTCTGCTTCGAAAAGACCAGGTCGGGAAATTCGAAAACATCGCCGAGGATATCGAGCGGCGAATGCGATGGGAACGCCAGTTCAGGCGCAGGCCCGCCGGCAGGGCGCTGGATTTCTGACGCCATCGCTGGAACGCACGGAAGCAACCATCTGTCCAAGGTGTAAAGCTGTAGATGCACAAGCACTCTCAATGCGCCGGACAACTCGCAGCGACCTCAAGCCGGGGAAACCGAAAGGAGCAGGACTATGAAGCGTCTAGCCGTAATCGTTGCCGTCGTCATTCCCGTTATCGCCGTCGCGTGGGCGCTGCCGTCAGACGCGCATCGCGGAAAACGCGGCTGGAAAGGCCGGAAAGCGCCGATGGCGGCCCTTGAACTCTCAGCCGAACAGCGCACGAAACTGGATGGCCTGAACCTCGAGCGTTCCAAGAAAATGGCGCAACTGCGCGCAGACCTCAAGGTTGCCAGGCTGGACCTCCGGGCCGCGATGCGGCAGGACAACCCCGATCCCGCAGAGGTCAAAACGCGGGTTGCTGCCGTAAACAACGCTCGATCCCTGATTCTGGAGAGCAGGGTCGACCACCGCCTCAAGGTCAACAGCCTCCTGACCCCGGAACAGCGAAGCAAACTTCGCGAAATGCGCAGGGATCGTCCCGAAAAGGGATTTCGCAAGATGTGGCGCAGAGGCGGGTGCCGTAAGGGATTCAGGGGAATGGGACATCCAGGTCCGGACCGCGGCGAAGGAAAACCATCTTCGATCTGAATGAACGAGCCGGGAAAGAAAGGTTTCGTAAATGTCTTTTCGCAGATTTGCCATTACATCCGTCATCGCTTCCATCAGTTTGTTCGGGTGCGGTAACAAGATCCCCGTCGAGTCTCCAACCGGTGCCGGATCCACCGAAAGCGCATCACAGGCCTCAACAGCATCCTCCGACGAGATCAGTTCCCAGCTTGATGGCGACAGTGCCGGCGGATCCGGCGACGGTCACCACAAGGGTTGGGAGCGGTATATCGCCGCGATAACCGATTCGCTGGGCCTCAGCGACGAACAGGTAGAGGATCTGAACGAACTTTACGAAGACTACCAGGCCAACCTGAAGGCACGAATTGACAGCGCAAAAGCTTCGGGTGACCGGACGGGGTTACGGGATAGTCTGAGGGAATTGAGAAAGGGGTTTGAAGGCGAATTCAACGACATCCTCACGGAGGAGCAACAGACCAGGCTCGAGGAAATCAAGGCCAATGCGGCCGCTCGCAGGAAGGACAACGCCTGGGGGAAATACATCGCCACGCTAACCGACTCGCTGGGCCTGAGCGACCAACAGGTCGCAGACATCAACGAGTTGTATGAAGATTACCAGGCCGACGTCAGAGCCGCCATGGATAGCGCCGGGGAATCGGGCGACCGTTCAGAACTCCGGACGAAGTTGAAGGATTTGAGGCAGACATTCGAAGAAAGTTTCAACGACCTCCTCACGGACGAGCAACAGACCAGGCTCGAGGAAATCAGGGCCAATGCGACCGCCCGCAAAAAGGACAGGAACTGGGAGAAATACATTGCCGCTATGACCGATTCCCTGGACCTGAGCGACCAGCAGGTCGCGGACATCGACGAATTGCATGAAGACTATCAGGCCGACGTAAAGGCCGAGATCGAGAGCGCCCGGGAGTCAGGCGACCGTTCGGGTTTGAGGGACAAGCTGCAAGAGCTGAAAGAGAAATTCGAGGAGGACTTCAACGCCGTCCTTACCGATGAACAGAAGGAGAAGCTGGACGAGATGAAATCCGGGGAACGGAAGCGATCAGGAAAGCGGCACGGACGCGGCCGCAAGGGCAGAAACGGGTAGGATCCGGGAGTGCCCTCTTGACGATCGCACGGCCGTCTCTAAAGAACCCGCCGTCGATCCTCCCCGACGGCGGGTTTTAACTTCGGAAATCGCCGCATCTGACTTCCCGATGTCCATGACTGGATCCGCGGCTATCGCCCTTCGAAGAAGAACCGGATCACGTCGTCTTCCTTGAGCATGGAATCGAAGAACTCCCGATCCTCCTCGTTCAACTCTCCAGCCGCCTGCAGCACAACTCGCATATATTGTTCCCTGGTGAACGTAAGCGTCAATCTGTCCCCGTCCACGTCAACCGAGCCCTCCAGGACCAGACCGTCTTCCTCGATGATCGTCAGCGTGTTTCCCATCGCCGACCAGGTACCCGTTGAGGACCATGCGCCGGTGCTGTCCTGATCTTCAAAGGTGCCGTCGGCATGGAATCGGCGGCCCGGCGACCAGACACTGTCGCGCAAACTCGTCTCCATTTCGCCAGTGAACTCCCTGACGAGGGCAGCCGCAACCGTGCTGTCAACCAGCCCCTGCTCCAGGATGGCGGCAATCAGATTCCGGCTGATCGTCTCAACCATGTCCGTACCAACGTATCCCCACGTCCCTACGATTTCCAGTGATGAGAGCGATATCGATCCTGTTACGCGCGCTTTTCCGCCTACCGGAAGTTCAACCGAAACCGCGTACCCGCCGTTGACGGGAATGCTTGACCAGGAGCCAACCACGGTCCCGTCCCGGACGAAACGCGCCCGGAAATAGCCGTTCGCGTTGTCCGACCCGATTTCGATGCGGGCATTACCGTTCTCATCGGTCAAGCCCGACCACGCGTAATCCGACGGTCGCCCTGAAACGGACCTTGAAAACTCCACGGTTACACCGCTCACCGGCATGCCATCCCGCAGCACCGTAGCGACAACAACGGCTGGCGTCGTGATCCCCGGTACCGCCAGTTTACCCAATGGCCGCCCTGAATTCTGTTGTCCGGAATTGATATCAGCTTCTTCTGCCGACCTCTCGGCTTCGGGTACCATCGAGGAGGTAACCTGATCACCGGCGCAGCCCGATATCGCGCCCGCGACCATCCCCCACACAAACACACTGCGAACTCGACTTAACATCGCGGCCCCCTTTTTCGAGTGTCTACTGCGAAAAACACCTGGCTTCGTGCCTCGAGTCTTCAAATCCCTCGCAGATGGTACGCCGTTTATGACTCAACGAAAACCTGAAGCGGATCTGGCGGATCCAGCCGTATATTTTGGACTCCTGAGTAACTGAAATGTTTCCAATCCGATACTTCCGGACGACCTCAATCCCCCGTTTTGCGCCTGTATTTTCTGTGCCATTTGTGCTTCTTGTGGTCAATTTGACTGTAGTTTTTTCGAATTAGGGTGAATCGCAACCCTTGCAGATGACTGGGCAACACGTATATTAAAGGACTACTCGGTCAGAGTGCCGACCGGAATTGGACCCTTGCGGCGTCCCGGGGAAAATCCTACCGAGCGGCGTAATTGCCGAAGGCAATGCTTGAGCTTACATACCCCGGCGCCGGTGCACGGAAATCCTGAACAAAATACTTGACATATCGAAGGAATCCTGTTATCTAATCGTTTCGGCGCACATCCGTCAATTAGATCTAATACATGGTATCCGAGAGGTCGGGTCACAATAAAAAAGGAGATCGGTCGATGGAGGTTAACACCGAACGGGACAACGGAACCTTAATCGCGAAGGCTGAGGGTCGCGTCGACGGGTCCAATGCCCGTGAGTTCGAGGAAGCGCTCGATTCTGCGATCACCGAGCATGAAGACGGTCAAGCGGTGATCGTGGATTTCGAAGGCCTTTCCTACATTAGCAGTGCGGGCCTTCGGGTCATCCTGCTGACCGCCAGGACACTTCGAAAACAGGACAAGGAATTCGTAGTCTGCTCGCTCTCTGATCCAATCAGGGAGGTCTTCGAGATCAGCGGATTCGACAAGATTATACCGGTTTACGCCTCCAGATCAGAAGCGCTGGCAGCCGTTGGAGGATAGTAAAGGGTTGGTCCGGGACTGCTTCACGGTAGCACGTTCGACACTGAAGCATCTCGGGTGGAAATGAAACCGTGACCATATCGGGTCCATCGGAAGGCTTTCCCGGCGTCGTCGATCGAACTGGGCGGCGTCGTGTCCGGTTGTGTTCCGGTATCATACGGTGCCGCCTGAATCTCCCGGGTAACTGAAAGGCCGACCATGATCGAAGACCTGCTGCCGATCGGGTTGCTCATTGTCGTTGCCAAGCTTCTGGAGTGCCTCCTCGACCGGATTGGCTTGAGTTCGATTGTCGCCTATACGGCGGCCGGAATCCTGCTCGGACCCGTAGCGGGAATTGTTGAACCAACGAGTAAACTGCAGGTCTTCCTGGGCATAGGCGTCTTCATCCTGTTCTTCCTTGTCGGCCTCGACGAGATAGACATCCCCGGTTTTGTGTCAACCATCCGGGGACGTTTTTTTTATGCGGCTATCCTGTCGGTTGTGATCTCAATGGTTGCAGCCCTGGTGGTCACGTCCGATCTCTTTGGCGTGGCATTCGCCCTCGATCTCCCTTTCAAGGACGCACTGGCGCTCGCTGGAATTCTGTCCATGTCGAGCCTGGGGCTTGTGGCGAAGGTACTCGCTGACAAGGGGTACCTTAAAGAACCCCTCGGTCTGGAAATATTCACCACGGTCATTATTGCGGAGATGATCACTCTCCTGGTTGTGGGTTTCAGCATCGGCGAACATACGATCGTTGTGAGCGACCATCTCTGGGGCGCCTTAAATGTGATAATTCTGCTCGCGGAGGTCGCGTTATTCGCGGTGGTCGCGTGGGTTCTCTCCTCCAGGGTCATGCCTCCAACGATACTCTTTCTCAAGCGCATCTTCAACGTCCCGGAGCTGTCGTTCGGGCTGCTGATCGGCGGTCTTTTTCTGATGGTGGTCGTGGCCGAGGAAATCGGCCTTCACGGATCCCTCGGAGCTCTACTGTTCGGCGCAGCGCTGTCAGGGCTGCCGCGTCAGGTACACAACGATGTTATGCCCGGTATTCGTAGTGCGGGAGAGGGCCTGTTCGTTCCGCTTTTCTTCGCTTCCGCAGGTTTGCGCCTCGACTTTTCATTTATGTCGCTTCCGCTTGCAACGATTGTCGCCGTGTTGATCATTCCGTCGGCGGGCAAGTTCGCGGGCGCGCTCATCGGCGCGTACGTGGCGCGACTCGACAAACCCTACGCACAGGCGGCCGGATTGATGGCCAAAGGAGTTGCCGAGATCGCGCTCTTGCTGGTTCTTCTGGAAAACGGCGTGATTGGTCAGGACGTGTTCTCGCTGATCGTACTGGCCATGTTCGGTTATATCGTGCTGATGCCGCAGGCCATTTCCACCGCGGTCAACAGAGCGCGCCTGACACACCGCCCGACGATGCCAAGCGTCGTGCCTGTGTCCTTCGCGCGCCGCGCCCTCGACGACATTACGGCCGGTCACGTGCTGGATCCCTCGCGTACGTATCCGGATTCATCGCTCTCGATCAGGAGTTTTGCCGACGAATGGATTGTGCCGGACCAACAGGATTACGTCGTGGTGGACGAGGGCGCGGTTGCGGGAATCGTGTCGCCGGCGCAGCTGACGTCCGTCCCGATGGGATCCTGGGGGGTAACTCCGCTCCGGGAAGTATTGCGGTCGGAGCCGCCGCATGCCAAACCCGACGAGCCCATCGTAGACGTCCTTCAGCAGATGTCGCGGCATTCACTTTCGGTCATACCGGTACTGGACAGTGACTCCGAAGGGTTCCTGGGTACCATTACCAGCCACGACGTCGTCGACCTCGTCCTTCTGATGGATGAAATCGCCGACGAGTTGAAGGTGATCGAAGACGAAAAGGCGAATTGACACCGTTTTCCGTTACGTCAACCCGCGCCGTAGTATGTCATGATTCAATGAGCGATCGAACCATCCTATCCCGGGGTATTTTGAAATGTCTGTGCTCCCGTACAAAATCCTTGTAGTGGACGACGAGCCCGATCTGGAGCCGCTCGTGCTGCAGCGAATGCGGCGTCCGATTCGGAGAGGCCGGTACACCTTCGTGTTTGCGCGGAACGGTGTGGAGGCCCTCGAGCGATTGAACCAGGATGACACCATCGATATGGTGCTTTCAGACATCAATATGCCCCAGATGGACGGTCTTACCCTCCTGGAGCAGATACCCAAGGTGGACCCGAATATCCGATCCGTAATTATATCGGCGTACGGAGACATGAAAAACATCCGTATTGCCATGAATCGGGGCGCGTTCGACTTCGTTACCAAGCCCATAGACTTCTCCGACCTTCAGGTGACCATCGATCGAACCATGCGCCATCTGATCGAATGGCGTGAAGCGCTGGAATCGCGAGACAAGCTGATCGCCCTGCAAAACGAGCTGGACGTGGCCAGCAAGATGCAGCAGTCGATTCTGCCCACGCGGTTCCCCGAGAATCCGGCGTATCAGGCATACGGAAGTATGGAACCCGCCCGAAACGTCGGCGGCGACTTCTTCGACATCATCCGGCTCGACGGCGGACGCATCGGCATCGCGATCGCCGACGTCTCTGACAAGGGCGTACCCGCGGCCCTGTTCATGATGTCCAGCAGGACCGTGCTGCGGGGTGCGACAATCGGGACGACGAGCCCCGGTGAAGTGCTGTACGAAATGAACAATGCGCTCTACGAAAACAATGAAGCCGCGATGTTCGTCACGGTGTTCTATGCGGTATTCGATCCCGCCAATCGTCAGTTCGTTTACGCCAATGGCGGACACAATACGCCGCTCATTGTCAACAAGGACGGACAGGCCAATACGCTTCCTCTTACGGGCGGCGTCGCGCTTGCGATGTTGCCGGACATCGAATACGGGTACAATTCGGTCACGCTCGCACCGGGCGATACGGTCGTCCTGTATACGGACGGCGTCACCGAAGCCATAAACGATGTCGAGGAGGAGTTCGGAATGGATCGCCTTCAAAGTGTCTTTACGGACAGACCCCCGCAGGACGCCCGCGACGCCAACGACGCGGTCTTTCAGGCCGTGAGAGGTTTTGTCGGCGACACGCCGCAATTCGACGACATTACGTGCGTTACGTTTCGATACAGGGGGTCGGAAGGGTGAGCGCCAGACAGTCCTTTCGCATAAGCGCCGATCTCGATGAATTGCGACAGGTCGCCGCGGCAGCCGAAGAACTGGGGCTGCGGGAAAACTGGTCGCCTGCGCTGGTTCATCAGATCGATCTTGCTATAGAGGAACTCGGCAACAACGTCGTCCGGCATGGATTCGAAGGAGGTCCCGGAGAACTGGAGATCACATTGAACTCGGACGACGAATTGATCACACTCGAGATCGTGGACGACGGCCTTCCGTTCAACCCCCTGGAAGACGCGCCGATACCCGACGTTGAAGCTGCGCTGGAGGACCGGCCCATCGGTGGGCTTGGCATTCACCTCGTTCTTACAATGATGGACGAGATGCACTACAGGCGGGAGAACGAAAAGAACCACCTGACGCTGGTGAAGCGGAGGACGTAATGAGATCGACCGTTCGGCAGGGGGTGTCGCTGTTCGTCTTTTGCGGGGCGCTCCTGTCCGGGGTTGAAAGCAGCATGGCCGAAAACGGCGTTTCCGGTGAGCGTATTCTATTCGGCCAGTCCGCCGCCTTCAGTGGCCCCGCCGCGCAACTCGGAACCGACATGAAACGTGGAATCGAAGCCGCGTTTCATGAGATCAACCGTCGCGGGGGGGTCTACGGCCGCCGGTTGGAGCTCATTTCCCGCGATGATGCGTACGAACCTGAGGCCGCCATATCGAACACGCTCTACCTCGTCAATGAGGCCCGGGTGTTCGCGCTCATCGGCGCCGTGGGCACACCCACGTCCCGTTCAGCCACACCGGTCGCCGCGGAAGCCGATATTCCGTACATTGCCCCGTTCACGGGCGCGGAGTTCCTTCGGGACCCGAATTGGAACATCGTGATAAACCTGAGGGCGTCGTACAACCAGGAAACGGAGGAAATGGTTGCGCGCCTGACCTCGGACCTCGGCATCAAGCGAATTGCCGTCATGTATCAGGACGACTCCTTTGGCAGGGCCGGATACCACGGTGCGCGACGGGCGCTCGAACGGCGCGGAATGGAGGCCGTGGCCGTAGGGTTGTATCCGCGCAATACAACGGCAGTGAAAACGGCGCTGCTCGACCTGCGAATGGCCAATCCCGAAGCGGTGATCCTGGTCGGCGCGTACGAACCGGTCGCGACCTTTATCGCATGGGCGCGGCACATCGGTATGGACCCCGTTTTTATCACGATCTCTTTCGTAGGCAGTAACGCTCTGGCAAAACAGCTTGGGCCGGCAGGAGCCGGCGTCTACGTTACACAGGTCGTACCCTTTCCAACCGAAGACTACTTCCCCGTTGCGGCAGCCTACCGCCGGGCTCTGTCTGCCTTCGCTCCCGATGCTGTACCGGGGTTTGTTTCCTTCGAAGGTTACCTGGCCGGTCGCCTCGCCATCGCCGCCCTCCAACGCTGCGGCGCACAGGTCAACCGGGCGTCCTTTCTCAACAGCCTCCGCAGCACAAAAGTCGTCGATATCGACGGATTCGAACTGCAATACGGCAGCAAGGACAATCAAGGGTCGGATGCCGTATTTCTGACCATGATCGGTCGCGACGGCCGGTATTATCCGATTGACACGCTCGAGAAAGCGGAGCCGTGAAAGGCGCACTGAAACAGTTGCTCAAGGGCCGCTTCCGCATTGCCACTCAGCTCTATCTGGGAATCGGAGGCGCGGTTGCCATCACAATGGTCGCCAGCCTGGTCGGGTGGCTCTCGTTCGACCTTGTAGGCGATATCCAGAACCGTGTGAACGAGGGCAGCGTCCCGGAAATGGCGGCTGCCTTCGGGGTCGCTCAGCAGAGCGGCACGCTGGTCGCCGCGGCGCCGCGGTTGACCTCAGCAGCAACGGTGGCTGACTTCGACCGAGTCAAGGCGGATATCGCTGAAGAGCGCAGGGCCTTCGAAACACAGTTGGCGGCCCTGATGCAAAGGGACACCAGGAAGGAAGACGAGGAGCGTTTCGGCAGAATACACGAATTTGCCGCGGCGCTCACGTCAAACATCGAAGCGATTGAGCGTGAGGTCGCCGAGTTGTTCGAGGTAAACGCACGCAGCGAAACCCTTCGAATGGAACTGTCCGAACTGCGTGCCAGATTGTTCGGCATGCTGATTCCGGCCATCGACGATCAACTCTTCTACGCGATGACAGGCTATCGTACCATAGGCCAGCCGCCCGCGCCCCGCGAGCGGCATTTTTCAAACGAAGAGTTCGATCGATACCGCCACCTGGCAGACCTGAAAGCCGATGCCACCATTGCGACGCAACTCCTGTCGAGTTCATTCAACCTTTCCGATGCACTCCTGCTGGAGCCGCTGCGGGAGCGCTTTGAGGCCGCGGCCGGCCGCATCGAGCGGAGCCTGTCGGCACTCGGCACGTCACCCTGGCGTGATCAGATCGCCCCGCACCTGAATCGGCTCTTCGAGCTGGGCCTGGGAAAGCAGGGCGGGTTCGATCTGATCGTTCGTGAGTTCGAACTCACCGACCGGCAGCGTGACCTGCTCCAGGACAACCTGAGACTCGAAATCAACCTCGGTGAGGAAGTCGAGCGTCTCGTCGGCGCCGCCCGTGAGCGCACGCGAGAGGCCACACTGGCCTCCACCCAGGCAATCGGTACAGGCCGCAGCGTTCTGCTGGGATTGAACGTGGTCAGCATCAGCGGAGCCGTACTCATCGCGTGGCTTTTTGTGGGCCGGGTGCTGCTGCGCCGGCTCGAACGCCTGTCGGACCGGATGCGCGCCATGGCCGATGGCGACCTTGAAGCGAAGGTGGATATCAGCGGGCACGACGAAGTCGCCGATATGGCTGCGGCCCTGGAAGTATTCCGAAGGCATGCCCTTGAGGTCCAGCGCCTTAACCTCGTCGAAAAGCTTGCCGAGGAGTTGCGGGAGAAAAACGACCAGCTGGAAGCCGTGCTGGAGGACCTGCGACGGGCGCAGGACCAGATCGTGATGCGCGAAAAGCTGGCGGCGCTCGGCGAACTCACGGCGGGGGTCGCCCACGAAATCAAGAACCCGCTGAATTTCGTCAAAAATTTCTCCGAGGTCTCCCAGGAGCTCCTGGAGGAACTCGGTGAAGAACTCGAGGACACGCTCAGCGAAGAAGGCGGGGAACTTGACGAAGAAGGGCGCGAGCTTGTCCAGGAAATCTGTCAGGACCTCAATGACAACCTCGCACGCATCCGGCAACACGGCGAGCGCGCCAACCGGATCGTCCAGGATATGCTGTCGATGGGCCGGGGTTCCTCCGAACGACAGGCCACCAACATCAACAATCTGCTCGACGAACATGCCCGGCTCGCGTACCACAGCGCAAGGGCGAGCGACACGGAGTTCCAACTCGATATCCAGCAGGATCTGGATCCGTCTGCCGGCGAAGTCGAGGTGGTGCCTCAAGATCTGGGCCGCGTGTTTCTGAACATGGTCACCAATGCCTGCCACGCGACCGACGAAAAACGACGCGAGCACGTTGAATCGAGCGGCGACGAGCCGTATATGCCCACAATATGGCTGAAGACCCGCCGCGGCCCGGAACTGCTCGAAGTAAGTATCAGGGACAACGGCAAGGGAATCCCGCCCAACGTCGTGGACAAGATTTTCAATCCGTTTTTTACGACCAAGCCTACGGACCAGGGTACAGGGCTGGGGCTCGCCCTTTCGAACGATATCGTGCGCGAGCACGGAGGGAGCATTCGGGTCGAGACCAAACCCGGAGAGTTTACCGAAATGGTTGTTGAGATTCCCCTTGAAGTTCCCGCACTATTGGCGGAACCGACGGCCGGTGAGGAAACAACCTGAATTCACTGCGGGGGGATTTACGCTTGCATTCGATTCTGAAGGCTGCTTCAAGGTGGAGACAGGGCCAGGCCGAAATGAGGATCAGCTTTCGGAGCGCGCTCGTGCTGGCATGTGCGGCATGTGTGATCTGTGGCTGCGGAGACGAGCGCACGGTTGCGCCCCGGATGCCCCATAAGGCGGAAACGTCTGAACAGCCGCTGGGCAAACTGGCGGTCGACGGCAACGCGGCGACGGCTGTTGTGGTGGCAACCGTGCTCGAAGACGACGCGCCGCTGGGAGGCGTCGCCCTCGCATTCGCTCGTTCCATTTCCGGACGGGCTCCGGTTTTCTCGTGGGCCGACACGACGGATGCGAATGGTCGGGCGCGCGTGGATATCGACGAGGCAGGAGGTTACTATCAGGTCCGCGCCACCCTCGGCGGCAGTCACCTTGGTTCGTGGTCGAGCATTCCAGTCAACCGAGGGCAACGAATATCGATCGACCTGCCGATAGGAGGAACGGCAAGGGTGACCGACGCGTTTTTACTCGCGCCGGGGCGCCTTCCCGCGGTGATTCGGGTTGGTGTCGTTCTGCCATTTACCGGCGATGGCGGCCCTCTCGGCCAAATCGTAAGAAACGGGATGGAACTCGCGCGAGACGAGGTCAACCGGTATGAACTGGGCTCGTCGACACTTGAATTCATCGTTGAAGACAGTGAGAGTTCTCCGGACGAAGCTGCAACATCCTTCGAAAAGCTGATTTACGAGGACAACCTCACGGTTATTCTGGGTCCCGGTTACTCTTCCTCTGCTGCCGTGGCATTTCCGATTGCCCAGGAAAACAGTGTGGTGGCCTTAAGTCCGACCGCTGCAGCCGCCGGATTGGGCGCGATCGGCGACTTCGTGTTCAGAGTCCCCGCGCCAGTTAGCCGGATCGCGCAAAGCACACTGGAGGTTGTTACATCGAATCTGCAGTTGGACCGGATTGCGGTTATATACGACAGCACGGACGTATTTTCTGCGAGCGGTTACATGGAAACGGTGAAGGCACTGGCTGAACTGGGCGTCGAGACGCTTGGTGCCGAGGCGTTCGCAACCGGCCAGACCGATTTTACTGACGCGCTGACGCGAATAAACCATCTGAAACCCGATGTCATTCTTGTCTGGGCCCGACCGTTGGAGAGGGTCTCGATTCCCGTACAGGGCCGCCAGCTGGGAATTCCTTACGAGATACCTTTTCTTGTCTTCGGCTTTGCATCAAGCCAGATCGGACAGGCAGGCCCTGCTGCGGAAGGTTTGATTACGGGGACGTTCTGGTCCCATACGATCGAGACGCCTGAAAACCGGGCGTTTATCGAAAATTACCGCGTCAGATTCGGTGACGAGCCCGATCTGTTTGCCGCGGAAGGATATGTATGCGTGCAGATCCTCGCGGCCGCGCTCATAAAGGCAGGCTCAACACGTTCGGAGCTGGTCAGGGATGCGCTGGCGACCATCGAATTGCCGACCGTTGTCGGGCGGTTCGCCTTCGATGAGAATGGCGATCCGACATATCCGGCCGTCCTGCAGGTGGTCAGGAACGGCAGATTCGAAATGCTGGGGAATTGATCGCCCGCCCAGGCATCGCTGAAACGGCCGCATCTCCTTTCGTTTCCGGATTCACAGTCCCAACGGGCCCGTACATCAAGCCAACTTGATATGGAATTCGAAAACTACCCCCTCGATCCGACTTACTTTGACGAGATGTTCCTTCCGGACGGGACGCCCAGGGAGCATCTCCGCCCGCTGTTCGAAGCGCTGGGCGAGCTTTCAAGCGACGAACTTTCAAGCATCCAGGAACGCGTGACACGTTCGTTTTCGAATGAGGGCATCACCTTTACCGTTTACGGCGATGAGGAGGCCACTGAACGCATTATTCCCGTCGACTGCCTGCCAAGAGTTTTATCCGGCGCCGAGTGGAATCAGCTCGTCAGGGGTCTTACGCAACGGCTGAGCGCTCTCAACCGGTTTCTCCAGGATATCTACAACGAGGAACGTATCATTGCGGACGGCGTGATCCCTGCGGAGATGGTCAAATCCTGTCCACAGTACAGGGTGGAAATGCGCGGCGCCTCCCCGCCGCATGGCGCCTGGGTGTCCATCTGCGGAACGGATCTCGTCCGCACCAACGACGGTTTTCTCGTACTTGAAGACAACCTGCGCGTACCTTCGGGCGTATCGTATATGGTGGCGAACCGCAAAGCGGTGAAGGCAGGTCTGCGGCGCCTTTTCAGGCACTCGCGGGTACAGGAAGTGGAACACTACGGAAGGATATTGCGCCAAACCCTGGTCGAACTTGCCCCGGGCGGCCGGTCCGACCCCTGCATCGTGCTCCTGACGCCCGGCGTGTACAATTCGGCTTTCTACGAGCACATGTTTCTGGCTCGCGAGATTGGCGCCGCGCTCGTGGAGGGCAGGGACCTCCTCGTAAACGAGGGGATTGTCTATATGCGCACCACCACGGGCCTCCGGCGGGTCGACATCATTTACAGGCGCGTCGACGACGACTTCATCGACCCCCTCGTCTTTCGCGCGGATTCCCTGCTCGGCGTGCCGGGTCTGATGCACGCCTACAAACTTGGCAACGTGACCCTCGTGAACGCGCCCGGTACGGGCGTGGCAGACGACAAGAGCGTCTATGCCTACGTTCCCGATATCATCCGTTACTACCTTGGCGAGGAGCCCATACTGGCCAGTGTCGAGACATACCTCTGCCGCAGACCGGAACACCTCGAGTACACACTCGACAATCTTGAGAACCTGATCGTAAAACGTGTCGGAGAATCCGGCGGCTACGGCATGCTGGTCGGCCCCCATGCCACACAGGACGAACGGAAGGAATACGCCAGGGAGCTGCAGGCCAACCCGGCTGACTACATTTCGCAACCGGTCCTGCCGCTGTCCCGCGCGCCGTGTCTGATCGACGACCGGTTCGAACCGCGGCACGTCGACCTGCGCCCGTTTGTCCTGCATGGACGGAAGACCCGGATGGTGCCGGGGGCATTCTGTCGCGTTGCATTGCGCCGAGGCAGCATCGTCGTCAATTCGAGCCAGGGCGGCGGCGG
The DNA here is from genome assembly GCA_964551635.1 of uncultured bacterium. Lineage (GTDB taxonomy): Bacteria > Latescibacterota > UBA2968 > UBA2968 > JAAXHE01. The sequence goes on from CAZKDZ010000309.1 coordinate 26,599, forward strand.
CAAAGACCTCTGGGTCCTGGAAAACTGAGTACTTGCATTCACTGCACCTGTCATGCAATTGACGCATCTCACGGTTGAAGAATAACCACGAAAGGAGAGGGTATGAAAGATTCCACGAAATTGCCGTTTCTCAAGCGCGCCGGCGGTTCTCGCCTAAGGATTGCTTTGCTCTTGCTTGGATGCCTGCTCTGCGGGACCACGGCCGCGTACGCGGCGGTTGACCAGGAGACGATGTTCGTCTTCAACACCTTCGCGTTTCTGATCTGGGGGGCGCTGATCATGTGGATGTGCGCCGGCTTCACGATGCTCGAGTCCGGTTCGGTGCGCACCAAGAACGCCTCGATGATCTGCATGAAGAACATCGGCCTTTACTCGATAGCCGGCCTCGCCTACTACTTCATCGGCTACAATCTGATGTACACGGAAGTCGGGAAGTTCATCGGCTCGTTTACACTTCTTTACGGTCCGTCTGCCGCGGACATCGCTCTGGTAGGCGGGCAGGAGTCGGCAAAGGCCAAGGTTATCGCGAACAAATATTCCACCATGTCCGACTGGTTCTTCCAGATGGTCTTTGTGGCGACGGCCGCATCGATCGTGTCCGGAGCCCTGGCGGAGCGAGTTCGATTGTTATCCTTCTTTTTGTTCACGCTGCTCCTGACGGCTGTCATCTACCCGGTGGTCGGCGCATGGACCTGGGGCGGCGGATGGTTGAGCGCAATGGGATTCAAGGATTTCGCGGGTTCGACCATCGTCCACAGCACCGGCGGATGGGCCGCGCTTGCCGGAGTCCTGGTCGTCGGCCCGCGGTTGGGCAAGTATCGTAGAGACGGAAGCGTGAAGAATACGCCGCCATCCAATATCGTGGCGGTGACGCTGGGCGTGTTCATTCTATGGTTTGGCTGGCTCGGCTTCAACGGCGGGTCGCAGCTCGCGCTGGGCAGCACCGCCGACACGGTGGCCATGAGCCATGTGCTGGTCAACACCAATCTCGCGGCTGCAGCCGGAGTCGTGATGGCTCTCATCGTCTCCAGGCCAATCCTTGGAAGAATGGACCTGTTCGCCAGTCTGAACGGAGCGATTGCCGGGCTGGTGTCGATCACGGCCGGACCCGATATCGTTCAGCACTACTGGGCAGTCGTTATCGGCGCCGTGGGCGCCGTTCTCTGCACCGCCGGAATCCGGCTGCTGGAGAAGTTGAAGATCGACGACGTCGTCGGCGCGGTGCCCGCGCACCTCTTCGCCGGTGTCTGGGGAACGTTGGCGGTCTGCATCGCCGCGGGCGGCAACTTCGGCGTTCAGCTGCTGGGCTGCGTCGCGGTTGGCGTCTTTGTTTTTTCGATTTCGTGGGTCATCTGGCGTGTGTTGGCTGCAACCATTGACGTCCGCGTATCCGAAAAAGTCGAGCGGTTGGGTCAGGACGTCGGCGAGCTCGGAATTGAAGCCTATCCGGAATTCGTGCTCAACCCGGAAGAGGCGGATGAGGATTGATGACAGCGATTCCCGGTAGTCCCAGACTGCTTGCGCGCAACGCGCAGGGCCTTTATTGGATGGGCCGCTATCTGGAGCGTGCGGAGCATCTCTGTCGGCTGTTGCGATTCCAGGTGGAAGCGCTGGTGGACCGGCCAATCCGCGAGATCTATTTCGGATGGAGTCGAATCTACATGAGCCTGAACCGTCGTCCTCCCGGCGGCAGCATTACGATGGTCGGGAGCGACGACTTCACGCTGGCCGATTCCTACACACTGGCGGACGATCTCACGTTCGAACGCTCGAATCCCGATTCTGTCTGGAACTGTTTCTCCCTCGGACGTGAAAACGCGCGGCAGATGCGCCATTGCATCAGCGGGGAGATGTGGACCTGTCTTAACCTTGCGTACCTGCGGCTCAGGAACCTGAGCATTCGAGACATCTGGAAGCCGTCACCGGAGAGCTTTTTTGCCGAAACGGCAGGCGACATCAACACCTTTGCCGGTGTGGCGGAAGCAACGATGTACCGCGACGAAGGGTGGCACTTTCTGCGACTCGGAAGGCATATCGAACGCGCCCAGTGTTCCGCCTCGCTGTTTCTTTCCCAACTCTCCATGGATAAACTGATGGACGAGGCCTCCGACGCGGACTGGACGAACCTCTTGCACGTCTGCCAGGCCTATGACGCTTACAGCCGGAATCACAGCGTCGACGTACAGCCGGGTCGTGTTCTCGACCTTCTCGTCACCGACCCGCTGTTACACGGCTCTCTATGCTATTCGCTCGACGCGGTGGCCCTAGAACTCGATGCCATCGGTACCGGGTCCGATGAACATTCCAGTGCGGTCGCTCAGCGCATGGCGGGACGCGTGTCCGCGCTTATCCACTACGACTGGCCCGACAGAGAAGACCGTGAGGCCCTGCTTGGAGACCTCATGGATTACTGCCGCAAGCTCCACGATCTCGTTACCGCCTCATACATAGACTACGCGGCCGTCTATTGACTCCCGGGTGTGCAGATCCCGTGGCCGGAACGACTCGATACGAAGTCAGGCACGTCTCGCGCTACGAGTACGCGCTGCCCGCGCGTGAGTGCGTCATGCTGCTTTGCCTGAAGCCGCTTGAAAACGCGGGACAGCAACTCGTTCGTTTCGAAATCGAAACCCAACCACCGGGCTCGCTGAGCGCCGAGACAGATGCTTTTGGCAACACGCGGCACGTCCTTTGCGTCCATGCGGAACACAGATCGCTGGAGATTGCGGCTCGATCCACCGTGTGCCCGGCTTCCTTCAATGCGCTTCCACGGAATCTCGGAACCGAAGCGTGGAAGGAGATTGACACCTGGCGGGACGCTTGCCTGCATTGGGATTACTCTCATCCAAGCGCGATGGCGTATCCGTCGACCGCGCTCACCGAGTTCACCAGGAAAAACGGCATTGTGCGCGGGAAAGACCCGCTCCGGGATCTGATCCTGCTCTCGGATAGGCTGCACGACGTATTCCAATATACTCCGGGAAGCACGTCCGCCGCGTCTCCAATTGAGGAAATTCTGACGTCGGGCCATGGCGTCTGCCAGGACTACGCCCACGTCATGATTGCGGTCGCCCGTTCCTGGCGCGTTCCCGCCCGCTACGTTTCAGGCTATCTCTATGTCTCCGGTTCGCCCGACGGACAGGCCTGGAGCAATGCCACGCACGCCTGGGTGGAATGCCTCCTGCCGGAACTGGGATGGGTGGGCTTTGATCCAACCAACCGGAGCCTTGCAGACGAGCGGCACGTCCGGATCGCGACCGGACGCGACTACCTGGACATCTCACCCACCCGCGGCGTCCGGCAGGGCGGCGGCGAGACAAGGCTCGAAGTCGATGTCCGGATGCGACCTCTGACGGATCTGTAATTCCGCCCTTGACAGATCCTTCACCCGCCTTTATCTTGTAAGTCGAGATCCGCGTGGGGTGCCGAACGGCTGAGATCATACCCTTGGAACCTGATCTGGATTATGCCAGCGTAGGGAAGCGGAACAGAGGCCTTGCGAGTCATTAGTGGGCCGTTCCTTCCAAGGGAACGGCCTTTTGTGTTTTTCACACGACAACTCGCGGTTCCCGGGCGTTTTCGAGTGGCGGTGTATTCAGCAAAGGAGACAGAGCGATGGAAAGTTCCCCGGACAACGGCAGTGCATTCGCGAATTCTGAAAAGGTCTACCTCAACGGCCGCGGCGATGTGCGAGTGCCCGCCCGCAAGATTCATCTGGACAACGGCGAACCGCCGGTGTACGTCTACGACACCAGCGGACCCCAGGGTCACAGCGTTCGCAAGGGTCTCCCGTCCCTCCGGCACCCCTGGATCGAGGCGCGAAGCGACGTGCATGAAGTTATTCCTTCGCATTCCCCGGTGAATCCGGACGCTCCGGAAATCCCTCCCGGACTGAAACGTGAAACGGTCCTGCGGGGCAAAGGCAACGTCACACAGATGCATTACGCCAGGCGCGGCACAATCACACCCGAAATGGAATTCATCGCCATTCGCGAAAACGTCGAACCCGAATTCGTACGGTCTGAGGTTGCCCGCGGCAGGGCGATCATTCCGGCGAATATCAACCATCCTGAAAGCGAGCCCATGATTATCGGGCGAAACTTTCTGGTCAAGATCAACGCCAACATCGGCAATTCGGTGGTTACCTCGTCAATTGAAGAGGAAGTCGAGAAACTCCACTGGGCGGTAAAGTGGGGCGCCGATACGGCGATGGACCTTTCCACGGGCAGCGACATTCACGAAACCCGGGAATGGATACTCCGGAATTCCCCCGTTCCCATCGGCACCGTCCCCATTTACCAGGCACTTGAGAAGGTTGGTGGCGTTGCCGAGGAACTGAATTTCGACATTTTCATGGAAACCCTCGTCGAGCAGGCGGAGCAGGGCGTGGACTACTTCACCATCCATGCCGGCGTGCTTCTGCGTTACATTCCACTCACCGCGCAGCGTGTCACCGGCATCGTTTCGCGCGGCGGATCCATTATGGCAAAGTGGTGCCTGGCGCATCACAAGGAAAACTTCCTGTACACGCACTTCCGGGATATCTGCGAACTCATGAAGCAATACGACATTTCGTTTTCCCTGGGAGACGGTCTCCGACCGGGCGCCATCGCCGACGCGAACGACGCGCCCCAGTTTGCCGAACTGGAAACCCAGGGGGAACTCACGGAAATCGCATGGGAGTACGACGTCCAGGTCATGAACGAAGGACCCGGTCACATCCCGATGCATCTCATCAAGGAAAACGTGGACCGGCAGATGGACCTCTGCAACGAGGCCCCCTTCTATACACTCGGACCCCTGACGACGGACATCGCACCGGGATACGACCATATCACGTCTGCTATCGGCGCCGCCATGATCGGCTGGTACGGGACCGCCATGCTTTGTTATGTCACCCCCAAGGAACACCTGGGCCTTCCCAACCGTCAGGACGTGAAAGACGGTGTCATCGCATACAAAATAGCCGCCCACGCCGCCGACCTCGCCAAGGGCCACCCGGGCGCGCAGGCCTGGGACGACGCCATATCCAAAGCCCGTTTCGAATTCCGCTGGGAAGATCAGTTCAACCTTTCGCTGGATCCCGATACAGCCCGCAAGTTTCACGACGAGACCCTCCCGGCGGCCGGGGCCAAATTGGCACATTTCTGCAGCATGTGCGGCCCGCAGTTCTGCAGTATGAAAATCACCCAGGACGTGCGCGAATACGCCGAGCAGAAGGGTCTGGGGATGGATGAAGCCCTGGATGCCGGTATGGAGGAAAAAGCGGAGGAATTCAGACAGAAAGGTACGGAGATCTACCAGGAGGCCTGACTTCGCCGGCGATTGAACACAACTTGAAAAGAGACAACAGTCAAGTTGGCCACAAAGAGCCTGAATGCGGATAGAGGGTAGACCAAGAGCGGTGAGACGGAAGCCGGTAGAGGGTAGAGATTACCTGCCTTGTAAGACTTCTTCTCCTGCCGGAGGCAAGGAGGGATAAACCAGCGGGCAAGGATACTTTCTCCCGTCGTACGTCTCCCCTCGTGGTCGGGCGGGCGGGGGAGAGGTCCCGTTCGGCTGCGTCATTCGCTATTTCATCACGGATAGCAGACTCAGACAGATCAACCGCGTGCTTCAATTGCCGACACCCTGCGTTGTCTGCTTTCCCTGATTTCTGCAGGCCGGATTTGCGGTGCATCTTCGCCGGCCGCGAGCATCCGCCGGACCAGACGCTGTCTCATAATCCGCGCCACTTCCTGGTGTGAAGTCATCCCGATCAGATTGCATAACTCGTACGGATCCGCATCCAGATCGTACAGATATTGTTCGACGTAGCGGTCCGATCCTGCCTGCTGTGCGCCCCGTCCTTCAGGCGCATCCACGCCGTACTTCCACCGCCGGGTGCGCACGGCCCTCCCCACCTGGGCCTCACTGATCTGCACGAAAATCTCCTCCGGCCATCCCTCGCCGTTCCCGGCCGTCAGCGGCAGGATGGACCGGCCCTGCATCTCAGGCGGTATCGAAATCCCAACCGCATCCAGAAGCGTGGGCGTCAGGTCCACCGTACTTACCAGTTTCTGAATGCGGCCACCGCCGTCGAATCCCGGTCCCTGAAGCGCCGTTGGCACACGAATCGAACTCTCGTGGCAGGACCGCTTGTACTCGGCATTACGGGTCTTGAAGTGGCAGCCATGGTCCGACGTAAACAACACGACGGTCCGTTCCGAGAGGCCCGTACTCTTCAGTGCGTCCAGCATCCTTCCCAATGCCTCGTCCAGGCGCTTTACCATTCCGTAGTAACCGCCGAGATGACGATGAGCAGACCCTCCCAGGGAAGCCAGATCGGGCGGTATCCACCGGCCGCTATATCGCTCGCGGTACCCGTCCGGGGCCGGGTAGTCGTCAATATGGTTCTGGTGGTGGGGCTCAATATAGGAGACAAAGAGAAAAAACGGACGTTCCCGGTTCGAGTGAATATACCTGATCGCGGCGTCCGCGACGGCGTCGACCCGATATCCCGGCAGATCCACCGGATCTCCCTGGTTGTCGTACATTACCGTTCGATAGGCCTCCGACGTGAATTCGAGCGCATTCGAGGCGAGCCAGTATTCATAACCTCCGCGCCCCTCCGGTGGCACGGGACCCTTCGCCCCCCTTCCGTACAGATGCCACTTGCCTATATACGCCGTCCGCCAGCCCGCGTCATTGAAGTGGTGGGCGAGGGTCCGACTGCCCGGAGGAAGAGGGATTCCATTGTGAAAGCAACCTGTCGTCGTCGCGTACAACCCGGTCTGCAAACAGGAACGCGCGGGTCCGCAAACGGGCTGGCAGGTGAATGAGTTGTACACATGGGTGCCCCGCTGCGCCATCCGATCGAAATTGGGCGTCAGGTTCAATGGATTCCCGTGAACGCCGGTCGTATCCCACCGTTGCTGATCGGTATAGAACACCACGACATTCGGCTTCTCAGACAGATTATCGACCATTGCGACCTCCGGCTGGATTGTTTGCCGTGACAGTATCCTTGTCAGGCCGTCGCCCCCCGTACTGCGGGCAACGTTCCCTTTCTGCATCCCACACAGTTGCGCCGCGACTCCCGCTATCGAACCGGAGCGCACACGTCAAGCGTACGGATTGCCTGTATGCTCCCGATCGTTTCTACCTCTTTCGTTCGCGCTGCGAAAGGGCGTGACAGAATGGTTCCGCGGGGATATCTTATGTCTTCGCCAGACGTACAAACAACACCTATCCCCGATTGACCGTGGAACCTCCTATGGAATATCAGTCGATGCGCGAACTGCTCGACAAAGCTGACCGGTACCTTGCAGGCGGCTGTCTGGGCAGCTTTCGGATGCCGGACGAAGTCGCAACCGTAATCCAGCGTGGAAACGGCTGCCGCATCTACGACACCGACGGCAGGGAATATATAGACTACATCCTCGGTTCCGGGCCGCTCATTCTCGGTCACGCCCATCCCGCTGTGGTCGAGGCCGTCCAGCAGCAGGTTGCGCTGGGTTCGACCTTCTACGCACTCAATGAACCCGCGATTCGCCTGGCCGAGCGCATTGTGGAAGCTTCGCCCTGCGGTGAATCCATCCGCTTCACGTCATCGGGCACCGAAGGCACTTTTTCTGCCCTGCGAATGGCACGGGCATTCACCGGCCGGGAAAAGATTCTCAAATTCGAAGGCGGCTGGCACGGCGCGCACGACTACGCCCAGCAAAGCACGACACCGCCGAGTCCCACGGACGGACCCGCCGCCGTACCTGACTCCCAGGGGATACCCAAAGCGGTCGGGCGGTCGGTTCTGGTCGCCCCTTTCAACGATGCCGAAGCCGCCGTAGAGCTGATCGAGTCCTATGCCGACGACCTTGCGGCCGTAATCGTCGAACCCTTTCAGCGCGCCCTTCGGCCCGAGCCGGGCTTTCTCGAAGCCATCCGCCGTACTTCAATCGATCACGGCGTCATCCTCGTTTTCGACGAAGTGGTTACCGGCTTCCGCATCGCCTGGGGCGGCGCACAGGAGCGCTACGGCGTTGTCCCCGACGTCGCCGTCTATGGAAAGACGATTAGCGGCGGTTACCCCATGGCCGCCGTCTGCGGCCGCGCGGACGTTCTCGCGTGCGCCGATCCCCGCCGCAAGGGAAGGGCGCCGTATACCTTTGTGAGCGGCACCACGAATGGCAATCCCGTCAGCGCCGCCGCCGGACTGGCTACATTGGACGTGCTTGAAGCCGAGGGCGTCTATAAGAGGCTCTACGACATCCCAGCCCGCCTGGGGCGCGGCCTGGAAGCGCTTGGCGCAAAGATGGGACTGCCGCTTCAGGTCCTGGGTGAAGGTCCCGTGTTACAGCCCTATTTCGCGGATGTCGAAATTCGAAACTACGCCGATACGCTCAAGGCCGACGCCCGCGCCGCGAGACAACTGGCCATTGAAATGATGAAGCGCGGCATCTTCTTCAATCCGGGCGGCAAACTCTATTTCTCGCTGGCCCACACGGAACCCGACGTCGACCGGACGCTGGAGGTCGCAGAAGAAGCACTCGCGCGGGTTCGGGTCGACTTATAGCTTTGGCGGGAGTTCCGGCACGATGCGTCTGCCGGCGAATTACTGAAGGATTCTCCGTACAGATCCCGCCCACCTTCAATCACGACTCCAATATATGGACCTTTTCCTGAGCAAGTCCACCGTTGTCGGGGCCGGTCTGATGGGCGGTCAGATCGCCCTCGTTCTGGCGCTCGGAAGCAGAGAAACCTGGCTGATCAGCCGGCGGCCGGAAAGCCTGGACAAGGCACGGAGAAACCTTGAGCGGTACGCGGAGGACCTCGGACGGCATGACCGGCTTCGAGGCGATTCTCCGGACGCCTTACTCGACCGCGTCCACACCACCACGGATCTCGAGGCCGCGGTTGACGAATCTGTCTTCGTCGTGGAGTCCATCACGGAAGACCTGGAGTCCAAACAGGCGCTTTTCCATCGCCTGGACGCCCTCGCGGCAACAGATGCTCCCCTTGTAAGCAACACTTCCGGGTTGCCCATTTCCAAACTCGCGGAAAGAGCCCGGAACGCGGACCGCATTGCCGGCTCTCACTTTGTCCAGCCTGCTCACATCGTACCCGTCGCTGAGATCGTCCGCGGCCAACAGACCTCGAACGAGACGATGGACCGCATCACCAGAATCTGGCAGAGGCTGGACTATTTTCCGCTACACGTGAACAGGGACGTACCCGGATTCCTCGTCAACCGTCTTCAGCATGCCCTCATCCGTGAGGCCGTCGACCTTCTGGCGTCAGGCGTCGCCTCTGCCGAGGACATCGATGCCGCCTTCCGTCTGGGGCTCGCGCCCAGATTCACCACCGCCGGGCCACTGGAGCAACGCGACATCAACGGCCTGTCCATGCACGTCCGCGTTGCCTCGCACTTGTGGAAGACCCTGGGCGGGTGGGAGAGGCCGCTCGATTATCTTCAAAAGCTTGTCGCCAATGGCGCAACGGGCCTGGAGCGGGGAAGAGGCTACTACAACTGGACGGACAGAGACCCGCAATCGGTCCGTACTGCGAAGGATGAGCAACTCCTGCGCCGGACAGCGGAGGTGATGGAGGACTGGGAGAAGGAGCGGGAGACGCGCCGGCAGGTGCAGGCAGACAGGGCTTCGCAGTAGTCCAACGACCGTTTATCGTTGTTTCAGGAGGCACGATGGGCTCCAGCAGATACGAAATGTCGGCTGAGGAACGATACTTCTTCGACCTGAGCGGATACCTGGTTGTACGCAACGCACTTGATTCCGTTGAGGTTGCCGAATGCAATGCCTCCATCGATCACTTCGGGGAACGCGTATCCACCCGTTCGGTCGATACAGGCGGCCTCGCCGGCGGGTCATCCGCCCTGAAAGGCGCGCGGGGGCGAAAGGAACTCACGGGAATGCTGGGCTGGCCCGCGCCTTACAGGGAGCCGTTCCGCCGGCTGCTCGTCCATCCCGTTGTGGTCTCACGCCTGAATGAAATGTCCGGAAAGGGCTTCCGGCTGGACCATGGCCCCCTGTTGATCGGCGCGGAATCCGGGGCCGAGGGCCACCAGTTGCACGGCGCGGGCGAACCGTTCGGTCCTTCCGTATGGTACCACCAGCAGAACGGAAGGATGTACTGCCGGGGCGTCACGGTTGCCTGGCAACTGGCGGATGTCAACGAAGACGACGGAGGCTTCTGCATCGTACCCGGAAGCCACAAGACGCGGGAGCCCACCCCCGCAGGCGTGCGATCCGTGGAAGATCACATGGACCTGGTTGTGCAGCCCGTGATGAACGCGGGTGACGTACTGTTTTTCGCCGAATCCGCCACGCACGGAACCCTGCCGTGGAAGGGCGCGCACGAACGCCGTTCCGTACTCTACAAATATGCCTCACGAGCCGCAGCCCGCGCAACGGGGCGCCATTTTGCGCCGGAGTCCCGCTGGGGAGACTGGGTCCGGGTCCTGAGCCCCGAACAAAGGGCCGTTCTCTACGGTCCGGGCGTCCATACCGGAAATGATTTTCCGCGGCTCGTATCCAACGGCGACAAGACCTCGATCGCCTGAATGACCACGTACATCGCCACTGATTGTCGCTGGAGAACGCGATGGATGCAAGAGAACGCTACTTCTGGGATCTGACGGGTTATATCGTTGTTAGAAACGTACTGAATCCCGATCAGATCGCCGCTGCGAACGAAGCGATCGACGTACACCGGGACCGGATGCGAATTGCCGACGACAATCTGGGAGCACGCGGCTCTCACGCCCTGCGGGGCACCGGGCGCCCGACCATGCATGACCTGCTACAGTTGGAACGCCCGTACTGCGAACCGTTCCGACAGATGCTGGTCCACCCAGCAGTCGTTCTGCGCCTGAACGTGATGTGCGGTACAGGTTTTCGACTGGATCACGGCCCGTTGCTGATATCCGGCGTCAAGGGCACCGAAGGCCTGACCATGCACGGCGCCGGCGAACCGCACAGACCGCACGTAGCCTACAACCACCAGAACGGTCAATCCTACTGCGGGGGTGTCACGGTAAGCTGGCAACTGGCCGACGTGAATCCCGGTGACGGCGGATTCGTCTGCGTCCCCGGAAGCCACAAAACCGGATATCCGATGCCAGCGGGTGTCCGTACATGCGACGACGATATGGGTACCGTCGTTCAGCCGGCCATGCGCGCCGGCGACGTCCTCTTCTTCATGGACGGCGCGCAGACGCATGGCACACGTCCCTGGCAGAGCGAACGCCCGCGCCGCTCAGTGTTGTTTAAATACGCTTCCAGGTCCTCCGTACGGGGCGGCCCGGCCAGGGAACTCGCACCCCCTGAAATCTATTGGGGCGAGGACGTCGTGGCGGATATGACCCACGAGCAGCGCGCGGTCATGTTCGGGCCTTGCTCCAACCACGGCGGCGATGTTCCGCTACTTGCCGTGGATGACAATGGAAACGTCCGAATCGAACGTTGAAAACGTCCAATGGAACACCCTGCATCGGAAACCATTACGGGGCTGATTCAGAATGCCTATGCTTCGTTTGCGCTTCTGGCGGGAATGCAGCTTGACGTCTTCACATCCCTGGCCGACGGCCCGCTGGATGCACGGCAGGTTGCAGAGACGATCGGTGTATCGACCGACCTTCTCTCCCCACTGCTCTTCGCACTGGCGGCAGCGGGCCTGCTGCGTGTTGAAGACAATCGCTTTGTCAACGGCGGAGAGGCACGGCGTTATCTGGTTGCGTCCAGTCCCGAATACGTAGGCAACCTCCACCACCTGCTCTCCAACCTGTGGCCGGCAGCCCTCAGGACCGCGGACTCGATTCGGCTCGGGCAGCCCCAGGTTGAACACCGCTTTGCGGACATGCCCGCTGGTGAGTTGTTCGCCTTCTTTCGCGGACTTCACAACGAGGCTCTCGCGACCGGACGGGACCTGGCTGCTCGTTTCGGATTTTCGTCGTGCAGGCGCCTTCTGGATGTTGGAGGGGGATCGGGGGGCCTGGCCGCCGGCGCTGTCGAAGCGTGTCCCGATCTCTGCGCAACCGTTGTGGATCTTCCGGCAGTGATCCCGGTTACGAGACGCTTCATCTGCGAGGCGGAGGGAGCCCAACGGATCCACACCCTTGCATTCGACGTCACCCGCAAACCCGTGCCCGGTGAATTCGACGTCGCCGTGGTCAAGGCCTTTGTCCAGACCCTGGCACCATGCCAGGCAGGCCGGGCGCTGGCGCATATAGGCGCTGCACTGAGCCCCGGGAGCGCGATCTACATCCTGGGCAACGGCATCCTGGACGACTGCCGCTGCTCACCTCGGGAGGCCGCACTGTTCAACATCGTCTTCGTTAATATCTACCGCGGCGGGCGCGCCTACACGGAAAGCGAGTACCGAAGCTGGCTGCTTCAAGCGGGATTTGCGGACGTCCGCCGTGTCAGGCAACCGAACGGCTCGAGCATGATCACCGCACGGAAAACGTGATTCATTCGACGCCGGCGAAACGACCGAAGACTGGCTTCGCATCAGTCCATAGGGACATTCATGGAATCGGACCTTGAGACGTATCTGTTCGATCTTCGCGGTTATCTGCATCTCGAGAACGCGCTCACCGGCGAGGAAATTGGCGAACTCAATGCCTGCCTGGATGAGATTCCATCACTCGCGCCGGGGGAGTGGTACGGTTACGTTCAAGCCCATACATACGGCGACGACACCTCGGGACTGAACCTTCAGCAGATCTACGAAGCCGGGGAGCCATTCGAGAACCTGATCGACCATCCTTCCTGGTTCGAAAAGGTGAAGCGATTCGTGGGAGGCGAGGGCAGTTTCGACTACCACCACGGCCCCCTGTTCATCGATGAAAACTTCGCCAATTTTCGTGAACCCGGCGAAGCCATCGGACTGCATTCCGGCGGATTTCCGCCCATTCTACGCAATCAGTTTCGCTACCACGGCGGGCGCTTTATGTGCGGCCAGATCAATATTCTTATGGCGCTGACCGACATCGGACCCGGCGACGGGGGTACCATGGTGATTCCGGGAAGCCATAAGGCCAACTTCAAACACCCGCATTTCGACAGGCACCGGATGTCCAGGAATGCCACTGTCGAAGGCATCGAAGGCGCCGTCGAAATTCTCATGGCCGCGGGAGATGCGCTTCTGTTTGTGGACGGCATCTCACACGGGTCCGCCCGGCGGTCCAATCCTGGCGTCCGGCGCGTGGTCGTCTACCGCTACGGACCTTCATGGGGAAACTTCCGCCACGGCTATCAGCCGTCACCGGAACTCCTGAAAAGACTCACACCACAGCGGCGCCGCATCGTACAGCCACAGCAACTCCTGCCTCGAGTATCGCAGGGAAAAACCGATTCCACGTGACAGGCAAAAAAGCTCTGCCGCGACTTCCTTAGTCCCACTCAAGAAACGAAAGAGGCTACGATGGCTGACTCACAGGAAATGCTGGAAGAATTGGAAAATTTCGACACCCCCTCGATCACGAATGTCGTTGCCACGTATCCCGGCAATCCGCTCTGCCTGAGCCTCTACAATCCCTGGACGGAAAACTGGTACACGGACCAGTCCATACGGTGTATGTATCCCGAACTGGGCCGCACGGTGGGTTACGCGGTAACGTGCGTCTTCGGGCTGCCGGATCCGGACTACACCTCTCTGTCGTTTCTGGACGTGATCGACGCACTGGACGCTTCGCCAAAACCGACCGTCCTTGTCTTTCAGCAGAAATTTCCGCCCGAACTCGCGGCAAAGGTCGGCCTGGCCGGCGGAAACATGACCTCAGCGATGAAGGCCGTCGGGTGCGTGGGCGCCATTTCCAACGGTCCCTCCCGGGACATCGATGAAATCCGCCCGATGAAATTTCAGTACATGCTCAGCGGGGTCACGGCGGGGCACGGAGGCATGGCGGTTCACGCCGTGAACGTGCCCGTCTCCGTAGGAGGGATGGACGTCGCGCCTGGAGAGATTGTCCATATGGACGAGAACGGCGCGTGCAAGTTCCCCGCCGACAAACTGGAGGCGGTTCTCAGCAACGTGCGCGCGCTGCAGAAGGAAGAGGAGGAGCGTATGGGGGACCTGCTCAATGCCGGTTCAGCAGCGGAAGTCCGGGCGATCCTTGGCGGCCACGCCTACGCCGATGAGGAAGAAGAGAACTGACACGCCATTTGGCGACTGTTCGTGGTCGGATCCGATACGTGGGTCAATTCAAACCGGGCAAGGCGCATACCATGCGCGGCAGTTGGATCCAGGATTCGCTGGAGTCAATCCGGCAGACTGACGGAATAACGGCAACTAAACCACGATTCTGACGTGATCCCCGGCGGCCGTGGAATACACTTCGAATGATTCGCCGATAACCTTCGAAAAATCAAACGTTTCCTCTACGAAAAAGGTCGTGCGGCGTCGCATTTTTCGAATCGTGAACACGCGGTCCCCAATCCGAAGCCGGCATCCTGGATACGACCCTTCCTTCGGGTGGTCGACGTCACTCTCGAACCTGGATCGCTTTCCGGATGTCACCTTTCCCCTGCCCCTGACGAACCTGGGCATGTCCGCGAGGAATACGCGGCTGCCGCCGCCCTCGCGCTCGATTCGCTTCACTTGGTACACGGTTTCCAGTTCCGATGGATGCCGGACGTAGACCACCTTGCCGTCCAGCGATCCATCCTCCGGCAATGCTGCGTCCAGCACGATTTCACTGCGTCCAGGCTCACCTGTAATATCTCCCGCCAGCCCGGTGACCGTCCCCTCGTAGCCGCGAATCCGATGAACCTCCGCTTCGCCCACTCTCAATGACGACCCGTCGATTACGTCGACATCGACATTCGCGGCGGACTCGCTCAATACACCCGCCCGACCCATCAGTTCGAACCGCCTTCCATCGGGCAGGGTTGTGGCCAATCCCGCTCCCGCGGAATCTATCGCAATGATTCGTACCCGGTCCCGTTCCTGCACCCGCAGCACCACGCCAGACCGGTCCCGCGCAACCAGCTCTGCATCCCGCACGAATCCTTCACCGGTATGCGCTTCGATGACCGACACGAACAGGCTGGATTCGCGCCTGTGGCGTAAGCATACCGAACGAAGCCAGAAATCGTCCAGCTTGCCGTCATCCTCCTGAGTCCGGCGGATGGACGGCGCATCGCTGACCAGCAATCGACCTCTTTGGACGCCGACGAACCTGACATCAACGAACGTGCCCTCTCCTTCGAACCGGACCATGAAGTCTTCGGATACGTCCGTCCCCCGCGTATGATGGAAATATCCGTAAAGCGCGCCGCGGGTCCCGTCCCCGCTCAATACCATCTCGCCTTCCGCCTGGCTCAGGTCGGGCGCCGCCGAAATCACCTGATCGAAATCGGCCGATCCGTGCAACAGATAGTCGTGCACGTCCCCGCCCTTCACCTCGAACAGATCCACCACGTACCCGCTCTCCGGCCCCGTTGGCACCAGCATCAACGTCCGGCGATAGACTTCCGTATTCTCGAACGCGCTCGGGGCCTCCGCGCAGACCATGCCCACGCTCTCGTCTGAAGCGGGACGGTAGCAGCACAGCCGCCCGCTATCCCGTGTCTGCTCCTGCCCGTCGACGACCACGGTATTGTGGCTGCCAACCGTTGTCGCCCACTCCCGGTAGCGCGTATGGGTGTATCCGACGTCCGATAGCAGTTCATGCCCGAACACGTCCATGCCCATCGCAAGCGTATCGTAGTGGTGGTGCCCGCCCCAGGGACCGTAACACAACGTCGCCCGGATGGCCTTTGCGGATCTCCCCACGCCCAGGATGACATTGCCCGCCCCTGGCAGCAGATAGTTCGAAGGCACCAGCGCCAGAAGGTCCTTTTCCGTGACGCGCCTGTCCGCTTCGGAAGTCCTTCGAAACAGCGCGTACTCAACATCGGCGACTGGAATGCGCGAGGTACCTCTGATCTCATCCGCCGCTTCCACGAATTTGCCCATCGATGCAATCCGGCTCGAAACGCGCGCGAAACCTGTACTGATTCCCCAGGTATCGTTGGCCATGAACGTGCGTCCGTCCGGCATGAACAGTCCCATCGGCGCCGTAAAGATCCGCTCCAGAAACGGCATCTCTTTGTAGACGTCGATTCCGCCGGGCCCGCTGATTACGTCCGGCACGCGCAACGTTCCGCTGGTGATCATATTGAAATAATTCACCGTATCCTCGTGCCAGTACCCGTCGTAATTGTAACAGTTATCGATCAACGTCCGATACAGCCCGTACGCTTCCGCCACGAAGTCCGGCTCGCCAACAACGCGTCCCACGAGCGCCAGGCCGTTGATCCTGCCTCCGTCATAATTCGTGGAACCGTGCGGGACCTCCAGCGTGTGGCGAATCGCTTCATACAGCAGGTCCCGTTCGATTGCCGTACGTACATCCCTGCCCTCGACCTCTGAGAGTTTCTCGATCGCGCCGCTGTTCGAAACCAGGTCGTAAACCTGGGCGAGTCGGAACGCGTTGTATGCGTCCGAAAAGGGGCTGGCGTGGAAATTTCCCATGCGAGCGGACACGAATGGGAAGGGTGGATCTCTGTAGAAGTGGTTCTCGTAGAAACCCTTCCGGTCGGCGTGAAGATAAGACCGGCCCAGGCCGTGAACGGGGTAGTCCTTGTAGACTTCCGAAAGCCGATCCAATATCACCGCCGCTTTTTCCGCGTACGCCGGCTCTCCGGTAAACACGTAAGCCATCGCCAGCGGACCCGCCATTCGGACCACCTGGTACTGAGTGTAGTTCAACAGCATGTTATCGAAAAAATATCGCATCCCCTCTTCATCCTCCCAATACCGGTATCGGACGGCCCCGCCTGCCGGGCCAACGACCTCGATCTCCCCCACCGGCTGATGTTCCGGTCCCGGGAACGCGTTCCCGCAGATTTTGCACCTGACCTGGCCCGGATTTTCGGACGTCCACTCCCAGAAATGGATCCGCCAGCTTCGCTTGCGGCGGTCCACGGGACAGCGAGGAAGCGGAAAGTTGACCTGCTCGGAGATGCCCGCGCGTATCGCCTCGTCCGGCATTTCCAGAATCCCCCAGCGGGTTATCCAGCGTAAACGCGCGTCCCTGAACTGCTTCGCCCAGCTGTACGACTCCACTCGCCGCCGGGCGCGCTCGATCTGGTCCCGGGTATAGAACAGCGGGTGCGCCACGCCTCTCGGAAACGGCCGTTCTCCCTCCCAGTATCGTGTTTCCCTCGAACAGTCAATACGTTCGATACCCATATCGCGTCTCCATAAATTCGAATCACATCCCGCGGCAAGAGCCATTGTACCCAACCCGGCACCTCGCAGAAACTCCCGTCTTGTGAGATCTCCGTCAGACATCGGACGAACTCCTGGAAACGATCGCGGCTCCGCATCCCACCGATAGAACACGAGCCGCGCAACGACACGGCGGCACTAGTCCGGCTTCACCTGGCCGCTCGATCGACGCCGGATGGCGAAATATACGATGCCCGAAAAATGAAGTCCAGAAACACCGAAAGGCAGTTTTCAGTCGTCGATGACGGATCGGCATAAATCAGGAATCGATGCCGCTGGAGATTTCACGTGAACCGTTGTCCTGAGTCTGTCGATGGGTCGAAGGGCTGTTGAATGGCGGGCATTTCGACA
>CAZKDZ010000310.1:0-42035 GCA_964551635.1 uncultured bacterium
CATATGAAGCTTGAACGCAGGCAGACGACACCCGGCCGGAATCCGTTGGATCAGGTCGAATACGTAAAGAAAACTTCCGTAATCACCAACCCCGACGGATCAGAAGTCTTTCGCATGGACCACGCCGAAGTCCCGGCCGAATGGTCCCAATTGGCAACGGATATCGTTGTATCCAAATACTTCAGGAAACGGGGCGTGCCCGATACCGGACATGAAACTTCCGTGCGACAGGTGATGCACCGGGTTGCCCGCACCATCCGCGTGGCCGGGGAGGACCAGGGAGATTATTTCGACTCGCCGGAAGACGCGGACACCTTCGAGGCGGAACTTGCCTACCACCTCGTGCATCAAATGGGGGCTTTCAACTCGCCGGTCTGGTTCAACTGCGGGCTGTACCACGAATATGGCATTCAGGGAAGCGGCGGCAACTGGCACTGGGACAGGGAATGCGTATCGGAAACCGAAGACTCCTATTCACATCCGCAGTGTTCCGCCTGCTATATTCAGTCCGTCCAGGACGACACCATGGACATTTTCGAATTGCTGAAGAGTGAAGTCCGGCTCTTCAAATACGGATCGGGCACCGGCACGAACTTCTCCAGGATTCGTGGGAAAATGGAGAAGCTCTCTGGAGGAGGCGTCTCCTCCGGTCTGATGTCGTTTCTGGAAGTCCTCGACCGGGGCGCCGGAGCCATCAAATCGGGCGGGACGACAAGACGAGCCGCCAAAATGGTCTGCCTGGACATGGATCACCCGGAAATACTCGACTTCATCAATTGGAAAGTAAAGGAAGAGAAGAAGGTTGCCGCACTTATGGCCGCCGGCTACAGTTCGGACTTTAACGGCGAGGCGTACCAGACCGTTTCCGGCCAGAACTCCAACAATTCCGTTCGCGTCACGGACGCATTTATGCAAGCCTGTAAAGATGACGGCGAGTGGCACACCCGATTGCGCACGACCGGGGAAGTCCACGAAACACACAAGGCCCGTGATCTTATGCGGCAAATCGCGGAGGCCGCCTGGGCTTGTGCCGATCCCGGAATGCAGTACGACACCACCATCAACCACTGGCACACGTGCGCCGGCACTGAACGTATCTACGGCTCCAACCCGTGTTCGGAGTTCATGTTCCTCGACGACACGGCGTGCAACCTGGCCTCTATCAACCTCATGAAGTTCCTCAATGAAGATGGCACCTTCGACATAGACGGTTTCCGTTATGCTTGCAAGATCTTTTTCATTGCCCAGGAAATCCTGGTCGATTTCGCATCGTATCCCACACGGAAGATCGCGCGGAACAGCCACGATTATCGCCCCCTCGGTCTCGGTTACGCCAACCTGGGTACACTCCTGATGGTTCAGGGATTGCCCTACGACAGCGAGGGAGCAAGGGCGATCTGCGCCGCCATCACCGCAGTCATGTGTGGACAGGCATACGCTACCTCCGCCCGAATGGCAGCCGACAAGGGGCCATTTCCCGGCTTCGACGAAAACCGTGGCCCCATGCTCAACGTCATGAACATGCACAGAGACGCTGCCCACAATATCGATGCCCGCGCCTGCCCGCGCGATCTGCTTCGCGCCGCGCAGGAAGACTGGGACCGGGCGGTAGAACTGGGCGAAAAGTACGGCTATCGTAATGCGCAGGCCACAGTGATCGCGCCCACGGGCACCATCGGCTTGCTGATGGACTGCGACACAACCGGCATCGAGCCGGACTTCGCCCTGGTCAAGTTCAAAAAGCTCGCCGGCGGCGGCTATTTCAAAATCGTCAACCACGCCGTGCCGAAAGCCCTCGATAGGCTTGGCTATTCCAAGGACGAAATTACCGATATCCTCACCTACCTCAGCGGACGGCTCTCCCTGAACGGCGCACCGCATATCAACGTCGAGTCGTTGAAGGCCAGGGGTTTCAGTCCCGCGGATCTGGCAAAGGCGGAGGGTGCGCTTCCCGGCGTCCTCGAGCTGGAATTCGCCTTTACACCCTGGATTCTGGGAGACGGTCTGATGGGACGCCTGGGCTTCTCTGCCGAACAATACGGAGCGCCCGGATTCAACCTGCTTGCCGAACTCGGCTTTACCGGATCTCAAATCGACGAAGCCAACGAATTCATTTGCGGACGTATGACCGTCGAGGGAGCGCCTCATCTGAAAGATGAACATCTGCCTATATTCGACTGTGCGAACAAGTGTGGGAAACATGGCAGGCGCTTTATCGCGCCTATGGCCCACCTGGGTATGATGTCCGCCGCGCAGAAGTTTATCTGCGGGGCCATTTCCAAAACCGTAAACGTCCCCAATGAAACCACAGCCGAAGAAATTGAAGACCTGTATATCAAAGGCTGGGAACTGGGGTTGAAGGCCGTGGCCATCTATCGAGATGGCTCGAAACTCTCTCAGCCCCTGAGTACGGCTACAAAATCCAACGCGGAAGCGGATGCCGCCGAGGCCGAAGAATCTCCCGAGCAATCCGCTGAAGTCGGCCACGTTGCGTCAGCGCCTGCGCAGGTCACGCTGGCGAGCCGGCCGACAAGACGCCGGCTCCCGAAAAAACGAAGCGGATTCACGCAGGAAGCGCGTGTCGCCAATCAGAAGGTCTTCCTTCGCACCGGTGAATACGAGGACGGCACACTCGGCGAGATCTTCATTGACATGAGCAAGGAAGGCGCACCTTTCCGCGCCATGCTGGACTGTTTCGCTATTGCGGTCTCCAAGGGTCTTCAGCACGGCGTGCCTCTCGAAGAGTTCGTGGACCGCTTCACCTTTACCCGTTTCGATCCCTGGGGAACCGTCGATCATCCCAATATCAAATTCGCGACCTCCGTTGTAGATTATATTTTCCGCGTCCTGGGCTACGAATACCTTGGCCGGACCGACTTTCTGCAGGTTAAGCCGGAAGATATCGCATCCGATATCGACGATCATCACGATCTGGAAAACGAGATGGTTTCGCTCTCTGCACAAAGTTCCGAAGTCCCGGGCGCTCGCGCCGATTCGCCAGGTACTTCACCGCCGACAGACCCCGAGCCAAAAGCCAATCCGGCATCCAATGGCACGGCGAGCGCGGGATCACAGCAAACCGCATCAAACGGCTCGTCATCCCAAACGGAAGCGCACGCGCATCCTCATACGGTCGTTCTGGACGGTCAGCTCTCGCAGATGATGGGGGATGCTCCATTTTGCGATACCTGCGGTCATATTACAGTACGTAACGGTTCGTGCTATCGCTGTCTGAATTGCGGAAATTCGGTTGGCTGTTCATAGCAGCGCCGCGTGACAACGTGCAGAAGGGCCGGACGACAGATCGTCCGGCCCTTCTTGTTTTCAGTACCGATTCGACGCGTTCATTCCCTCGGGGAACGCGGCAGAAATTCTGCCGCGCCGGCGTGGCAGGTTGCACAGGAGACCGGCGTCCCGTCCGATGTGACCAGCGATCCCTCGTAGTGGTCCATCATATATTTCGCCATCAGCTTGTGTCGGGTGGGCTGCTCCGGCGCGAGGCGCCCGTCTTCCCGCCTGACATGACAAAATTCACAGTTTACCCCGAGCGCCTTCTCAATAGCCTTCATCTTCCGGTAAATCTCCCGCCGGGGCATCCGCTCAGACAGATTGGTGGGTTTGGCGTCGGCGAGGTCCCGCGGTATAAAACGGGCACTTCCCTGGTGGCAAGACATGCAGTCCAGCGCCTTCCCGTCCTGCGTTTTCAGGCCGTCCACGAAATGTATCTTCATGTGGACGGCTGTCTGCTTGAACAACGAAGGCGCCGTAAAGTCAGGTTTACCATCCGGCGTGCGCGCGGTGTGACAATGGGTACAACGTACCCCGAGTGACGCTGCAATCCGTTTCATATTCTCTTCGCTCGTGTCCATCACGTGTTCCCGGTCGGCGTGCGCGCCCGCCGCCACGACACTCATTCCAAAAAAAGCCAGCAACAGTCTTATCAAAACGTCCCCTTGAGGAATATTGTGTAAAAAACCGGTGCGGACGGCGCGTTTCACGCACACCCGTTCCCTCCACCCTTCGCTCAGTTCAAACGGCCGGCAATGACGGACCGCCCGTCGACGTCACCGGGGAAATCCAGACCCATGGCGTCAAAAAGCGTCGGAAACACGTCGATCAACCGGATCCGCAGCGGTAGGTCCGCCTTGCGATTGATGAAAAACATCGCGTCCGAAAACGTATGGGTGCCATTCATCGGACCGCTGTCCATCAATACCTCGCTATCGAAGTCACCCTTCAAATCGTATCCTTCCGCCGGCATGGCGATCAGATCCGGCGCCAGGTCGAAGGCATCGCCGGCATAGAGTTCCTCGCGCCTGAAGACTCTCTGGATCACCTGTTCACCGGTTGCCGGATTCCGGATCTGCATCAGACCGTCGGCGATGTCCCGTCTCAGCGCTTCGTATTCCGCGCCGGGCTCCACGCGGCCTCCGCGCTCACGGCCACGCAGAGAAAGATAAATGCGCCCGGGCAGCAGCGAATAACATTGCGTGCCGGGCGCCAGATCACGAAGCCCCCTGGCCTTTCGTCCGTGAAGACGCAGGAAACCGGCCTGGTGCAACCAGTGGTTCAAATGCACTTCATACTTCAACTTACAGAAACCATGGTCGGAAACAATCAGCAGCAGCGCGTTATCGTCCAGCCGGGACGAGACTTCACCGATGGCACGGTCAACCCGCGCATAAAACCTGTGGAACCAGGGCAGATACGACTCGTTGCCGTCTTCCGCCAGTCCCCACATGAAATGGTGCAACCTGTCCGTTTCCAGAACGTGGGCGACAAACAGCCCCCACGGCTCCCGGTCCAGGAAGCGAAACATCGCTTCGAACCGCCGTTCCATGGCCTGGAAGACATCGTCCAGAAACCGCTCCCGGTCACTGCGGGCAAGCCAGGCGTCGATGTCTATCCGATATCCCATCGCTTCCAGCTCGCTTGCCACCGTGGCGGGATAGGTAGCCGTGTTCAGGTCTGGCGCCAGAAACCCGGAAATCAGGATTCCGTTCACCGGCTTCGGAGGGTACGTCGTGGGTACGCCCATTGAAAAGACACGCCTGCCCATCCGGCTGAAAATCTCGGTCCAGGTTCTGCCACGCATCGATCTGGACGTGGGAATGTACATTTCATGTGTTTCTGGTACACGATCTATAAAGCCATAGATATTGTGCCTGCCTGGATTGCAGCCGGTAACCATCGATGCCCAGGCGACCGACGATACCGTTGGCAGAACCGAGTCCATTTCCGCCAGGCTTCCGGTTTGAAGCAGCGCTGCGAAATTCGGCATCCGGCCTTCGGCGACAAGCCGGTTGATCAGGCTACAGGGAGTACCATCCAGCCCGATAATCACAGCCTGTGACGGCTCATGTCGGAGGTGGTTGAGCGGAAGCATTGGAAATTACGGACGCTAAAAAAACCTTTGGCTCCAAGACCCGAAGGGAACCAAAGGCGAGAGACAGCGAAGCGAAAAATGGGGTGAGTGAGGGGACTTGAACCCCCGACCTCCTGGGCCACAACCAGGCGCTCTAACCATCTGAGCTACACCCACCACAGGTTGATGCAAAAACACTCCCGGCAGGACTCGAACCTGCGACCTACTGCTTAGAAGGCAGTTGCTCTATCCACCTGAGCTACGGGAGCCACAAGCCCCGCGTACGAAGCCGTCTGCTGGAAATCGGTGGATAAAGATAGCCCAATCTCCCTGTGGTGTCAAGCAAAAACAGCGCGACGAATAGCTATGTAAAGATCTGTAAATTTGAGCTCTATGCAGACTCAGGAAAGAAAATCCGCCTTGCTATCCGGAGGCGGGTAAGGTATATTTCAACCCGGAATCCGGGACGCTTCCGGCAAGTCCACAACTATACGAATCAAGGAATCCCCGAATGCGAACGTCCGCGGTACTCTTCCTGTTCCTTCTGGCGCGATTTATGGCTGCGCCCGCCGCACACGCTCAGGGCGGTGTCAGCTGACGACGGCCCGTGCTCCCGGGCGGGAGCCTCATGAAGAACAGTCTGGCCGTACAGGATCAGTTGAAGCTCAGTGTGCATTACGACTACGAATTCCTTTCTGACCCGCACTACGGGTCTCGCGCAATACCGAACGTCAATCGCGAGCGAACGGACAATGCCACAACCACCCTGTTTGCCTCGCTGGGCGTTACCGGGCGCATCGGTCTCGCCCTCGCCGTACCCTTTCGTTCCGTTACCAACGAAAAGGTGCTGTTGCGCGGTCAAAATCCCAATCAATATGAGGGTGGGAAGTATGTCCGGAATGCTTCCGGCCTCGGCGATATCGTGGTGATGCTGAATTACGCCCCTCTCCTCTCGGCGGGCTTTCCCGGGATTAATTTCGGCATTGGCTTGAAGCTGGCAAACGGATCCGTAGATGCCAAGGACCAGTACGGCGAGCGTTTCTCCGACAACCTGCAGATCGGGTCGGGAAGTGTGGATCCGATTCTGGCGATCAATGGTTTCCATCGTTTCGAAAACCTCACGGTTTCAGCAGGCGTGTTCACGCGCATCACTTCAAGGCAGAACATCTATGGTTATAAATACGGAAACGAACTGCACGCAAGCCTTTCTCTGGAATACGAGAGTGGAGACCGGCTGTACGGCGGCGTGAGCCTCAAAAACCTAATCACCTCGAGGGACCGATATCAGTACGGACAGATAACCAGAGAACGCGGAGGAAAGTGGATGTATCTTTCGCCCGAATTGGGGTTCAACGTACTGGACAATTTAAGCGTTGAATTTCACCTGCCCGTTGTCGTATTTCAAAACGTGAACGAGAGCCAGCTCACATCGGACTATCTGGTCGAGCTGAGCACGTCATATGCTTTCTCGCTCTAGCAACCCGTTGGATGAGTCCATCCGGGCTACGGCCGGCCCTTGCGGTCGAAAACCTGCGTTGCGCTCTCTCGCCGAATCGCAGGATGGGACTCGGTCGCGCGCCTTGTCTTCGACCAAATTGGCTCGACCTCGCCTGCAGAGCGACATTATTCAACGGACTCTCAGGCGATCCGACATGCGCCGAATAGTAAAGAAAAGTGGCCGGTTCGTTTTTCTTGCCCTGTGCGTAACCCTTTTTGTGTCGGGCTGCTCGCTCTATCTTGACGACGAAGAGCCTGAGCAGTTCTACGAGATCGAAGATTTCGAAATCCTCGAACTCGGCGTGAACATCTCCGATATGGTCATGGACCCGAATCAGCCCTATCTGTATCTGGCCGATTACGGAAACAACCGGATTCTCCGTATCCACCTTGGCAGCAGGATGTCCGTCGACGGCAGCCTTCAGGTTGGTTCCCACCCCGTCGACATTGACATCACGCCGGACCAACGCCGTCTGGTGGTGGGTTTGAACGGCGAATCGAACCTCAAGGTAATCGACCTGAATTCATTCGCCATTGAAAAGACGGTTCCTTTTTCGCTCAATGACATTTCCCACATCGCCTGCGGAACCGACTCGATTGTCTATGTTTCCTCTCTGGATGAACCGCTGCTGATCGCAGTTTCGATTGTGGACAACATCGAATCAAGCGGAAATGTGCGCTCCGGCGCATTGCAAATGAGCCACGGGGACCGAAAGCTGTTTGTTGCCGCCAGAAACAACGTGCTGAAATACGACGCTTCAGGACAATTCCCCACCACGGAGACCACCTCCACCCGATTCAGTTTCTCAGCCAGAATCAACGACTTCGTCATTGGCCCCCTCAACGAACACCTCTATCTTGGGCTGGCGGATCCGGAAGACCGCGGCCACATTAAGGACCTCTGGGCATTCAGTACCGACGATCTGACCCTGACCGGGAAATATGAAATCAAGTCGCCCGCACTCGGGCTCACGCTGAGCCGCGACGGCCGCCGGTTGTTCGTTGCGCCAACAGACGCTGATGAGGCGGGAGTTTTTGTGGTTGAGTTCGACACGCAGACCAAATTGGAGAAACGCTACTTTCTTGCGGCCGGAAACCTCAGGGAGCGAGGCATCACCATCGACAACAACGATGAGTATCTGTACCTGGCGGTCTACACGCCCGGAGATGACGACACCTTCGAACCCTACAATATCGATTCCTACGATCTCCAGCGAATCCGAATCGATTCACCTTGATGCGTCACTGTTCGGGAACGTTGGATCGAGTCTGTAAAAGTTGCTACAGACAACAGAACGGCGGATAACGAGGATCCACCTGGTCACGGAACGTAAACGGAAGAATTGTCCTTTCCGACGTCCATTTCGGCCCGTTTCGGAACGGCTTTCCTGACTAAGCGCTTTCCCCCTGAATTTCGTGATAGTACCGGCACAGGCGGGACACGGAACACGCGTCACAGGACGGATTCCTGGCGTTGCAAACCGTCTTTCCGAATTCAACCATATTTATATGGAAAGACCGCGCCTGGCCCTCCGGGATCAGAGGCGCAAGTTCAAGGTGTGCCTTTTCGCGGCTGCTACGCGCTGAAACAACCCCCACCCGGCGAAGAATGCGATACACGTGCGTGTCAACGGCGCACAGATCCCGATCAAACGCAAAAGCAAGTACGATGTAGGCCGTCTTGATCCCGATGCCTCTATGTTCGGTCAACAGGGTCACCGCGGCCTGGTTCGGCAGATCCCGCAGGAAATCAAGGTCCAAATCCCCATGTTGTTGCTTCAGCCAGCGCAGGAACGCCTGCATATTCGGCGCCTTTGAGTTCGCAAGTCCCGCCACGCGTATAGCGTCCTTCAGTTGTGTTTCGTCCGCGACCATCACGTCGTCCCACTCCGGAAACCGGGCACGCATCGTCTCAAAAGCCCTGTCCCTGTTTTCGTCGTTCGTATTCTGGGACAGAATCGTCCTCATCAGTGCATCGAGACCGTCCGGTCGCACGCGCTCAATGTCCCTTGCTGCTCCACCGAATAAACCGTCGAGTACGCCGGCCATCTCTGCGATCACGGCGGCCCGTGTCTGAGGCAGCGGGCTCTCCCACCACGTGTTCAGTGAACACATCGGCATCTTCTCCAAAACGCCAAGAACTTCCCTCAAGCCCCGACTCGATGACTTGAGCGGATTGCATTCCTGGCTGCAGGCGTCTTCATCCTTCCTCCATCCGGCCTGCGGATTGTACCTTGAATTTCACGGGTTCGAATGCCTGCACAACGTCCGGTTCCGTTACCGGCGCGAGGCTTGACTTACGCAATGCCGATACCGATATTTTGAACGATCCGAGAAAGAACAAAGCCTGTACGGTGTACGCCCGCCCAGAATCTTGTGCCCGATGACGTACCACCGGGCCCTCACCCGACGAGCGATCTTCGATGCCGATCGACCTCCGGTTTCTGGATTCAGGCAAGGCCATCCGGGATCCCATCTGGGGACATATCCATATTCCCGACTATATGGTCCCGCTGGTTGACGCCGAAGAATTCCAGCGCCTGCGTGACATCTCCCAGCTTGGCCACGTGCTTCTGGTGTATCCAGGGGCGCGCCACTCGAGGTTCGAACACTCACTTGGCGTCTACCATATTGCCGGCCAGTTTCTTCGTCGACTTTTGCAGGCGGACCCGCCTCCGGATATCAATATCGAAGACGCTCGCGTTCTGCTGGCGGCCAGCCTGCTGCACGACATCGGCCACTATCCGTTCTGCCACGTACTCGAGGAAATGCAGATGTTTTTCGCCGACCACGAGGAACGCGGCCGGCAGATCATCCTGGATCCATCCACGGAAGTCAACGCCGCCCTGTTGAAGGCGGAGACGGACCCGCTTCGGGTAGCCAACGTGATTGACTACCGCAACAGCAGCGTGGCGATCCCCGATGCCGACCTGCGCCTGGCGCATATTCTCAGCGGCACACTGGACCCTGACAAGATCGACTACCTTCTTAGAGATGCGCGTTATTGCGGGGTGCCATTCGGCGAGTCCGTCAACCGGGACCGCCTGCTGGGTTCAATCACGTTCGATCCGGCGGGACAGAGGCCCGCGATCACCTACAAGGGTGTCTCCGCCGTGGAAGCTCTCATATTCACGAGCTATCTGATGTACCGTAACGTATATTGGCACCACGCCGTGCGGTCTGCCAATGCAATGTTCAAACGCGGGGTCCAGGATCTGCTGCATCACCCTGCTTCCAGCCTTGGCGAAGGTGACTTCAACAGGGCGACGGAAGCCGATCTGATTCACCGCCTGGAACTGGAGATGGATCGGTTGGGCATCGATCGGCGAAGCAGCATGATCGGGCGTCTGAAGCGTCGAAAACTCTACAAGGTTGCACGGGTCTTCTTCCCATGGGAAAAGGAAGAGGGCCTGACCGCCAAACTTGAGAGGTTGTATTATCAGCCCGCCGACCGGCGGATTCTCGAAATCGAACTGTGCAGGGAATTCGGCGCAAAGACCGGGCTCGAGTTGAGCGGCGACGAGATTCTGATCGATATCCCGCGGCTTGGGAAGAGCCCCGAGGTCAACCTGAATGTCTACTTTGGATCCCACATCCCACTTGACAAGGCCGACCCCCTTCGGTTCGACGATCCGGAAGTCTCCCTGCTCAAGGAGTACCTGATCGGCAACTTCGAAACACAGGCCAAGGTCGTTCGCATCTTCTGCGTCGATCAGCCAACGCTTAGAGACACGCTGAAGGCCGAGGTAATCGACCACATCATGTCCGCGTAGCCAACATCGCTGTCCGGATCGATCTCCCTCAAATGGTCGAATCTCATTGGCCGGAAAGGTCTCCATCCTCGGGATCGCCGGCGCTCGGATCGGACCATCAGAACTATTTGCGCCGGTATGACTTACGATTTTCCAAGATTACCGACTCGGGCCGTCCGTTCGCATTCACGCGTTGCGCTGGCGCGCCGGGTGAGGATACGCGGCACGACTCTGATCGGTTTCGTTTTGTCTTGACTTAATTCCCGAAAAGTCCTTAATTCTGCACTGTCAGAACAAAACTCAGGTTGCCGTCTATTTATGGTTGTAAGACACCGACGAAAGGTTTCGTCTATGTGGAAGAGAAACCTGACGGTGATGGTCATACCCCACAATAGAGACCAGATGCGCCAGGTCCGGGCCTCTCGCCCCACCGTCTGGGGGCTTGGGGCCGCAATGCTGTTTGGGTGTCTTGCTCTCGCCGTCGTCTTTTATGCATTGGGTTATTTCGTAAACCGGCATCAGGAGATGGAGCTTCTCGCATTGACGTCCGAGAATACCGTACTCAGAAAACAGGTCAGCCGGTTGCAGCAAAAAGTGGAAGGGCTACGGGGCGATGTAAACGACCTTACGGAAATGGACCGCAAGTTCCGCAGCTGGGTCAATCTGGCCGAACCGGGAGACGAGGTGCGGAAAATGGGCGTGGGCGGATATGACACGGGCGCGCCTGAGTGGGATGGCCAGGTGACTGGCGACATCGGCGAGAGATTGACGAGGGCAAATACCGACATGGACCAGCTTTTGCGGGAAGCCCGTTTTCTCGAAGCCAGTTTCGAGCACATCAACTCAATCCTCAACCAGAACGAGATCGCCCGTCTGCATACACCTTCCATTCTTCCGGTACCGCCCGAGTCCGGATGCTGGATTTCCTCGGGTTTCGGCTATCGGACCAATCCCTTTACCGGCGCCAGGCAGTTCCATAAAGGCATCGACATTGCCGGTCGGTCCGGTACGAAAATTCTGGCCACGGCCAACGGGCGGGTGGAGTCCGTTGGTAAAGACAGGTATCTCGGCTGGTACATATCCATCGACCACGGCACGGATTATCGGACGCTGTATGCCCATCTCGTGAAGAAACCGTCGCTTGGCGTGGGTCAGGTCGTGAAACGCGGGCAGGTGGTTGGAAGAATGGGAAGATCCGGACGTGCGACGGCGCCGCATCTGCATTATGCCGTGACGAAGAGGAACGGGGACAAGGAACACCCGATGAATCCTCGAAAATTCATTCACAATCAAGAGAACCGGCGGCATCGTCTCTCACGAAACTAGGGTTGTCCGCCAGGTATGAACCCAAAAAGAGGACGCATTGTCGATGTGTCCTCTTTTTGTATACCCGGCGGCTCGACATCTACCTCTGTGTCCGGATCAGAAGGATTGCGCCCAGACCCAAGAACAGCAAATTGGCGGCCCACGCACTCGAGAATGGCGGCAGGATTCCATTCCAGCCCATTACCCTGCCAGCCTGGATGCACCCATAATAGACAAACGAGATCAACAGACAGATTCCTACGAGAAGTGGCTTGCCCGCACGCTGGGTACGGGACGAGAGTGAAATACCGAATAAAGCCATTACAAACCCGGTGAAAGGAAATGAAACGCGCATGTATCGTGCGACCTGTACCCGAACAACGTCATCGCCCATTCGACGCTTCCGCTCGATAAGCCGGGTGAGTTCGATAAAACTCAGCTCATCCGCTGAACGAACGTCCCGGCTGAGGTCTTCGGGTGTGAGGGTGACGTCGCGCGACGGCATTGACACGAACCGGGTTACCTGTTCTCCGCCACCTACTGAAAACCTTCTCACTTCGCCACGCAGAAACGTCCATCCCCCACTTTCCCACCGCATTTCCTCCGCGCGCAACTTTTCGATCAGGCGCATCCCCTCATACCTGTCCAGCGTCACCCGCTCCCCACGCGCTTCATTGCGGAAGTAGGTGCCAACGGAAAGGATCTGTCCGTCGACGTCCTGAAGGACAACCTGGGACACAATTGGCGTAAAGACGGTCCTGCGTTTGCCCTCAACAATTGCCGTACGGTTCCGGTTCGCTCCGGGCATGACCCGGTCGGTCAGAAAGAATGATGCTGTACACACGAGAAGTGCGGCCCCCAGAACGGGTGCGGCGATGCTGTTGAGTGAGATGCCCGCTGACTTCATTGCGGCAAGTTCGCCGAAGCGCGCGAGATTGCCAAAACAGAAAAGGCTGGCCAGCAACATCGCCATCGGCAAGATAAGGATACCCATATAAGGAGTGGAGAGCGCATAATACACGAATATCGTGCCGCCGCTCGCGCCGCTGTCTATGAAGCCGCTGAGCCTGCCGGCGAGATCCACAACGATGAAAACGGCCAGAAACCCTGAAAAACACAAAACCAGGTATATGAAGAACTGTTTCTGTACATATCGGCTCAAGATGCGCAAAAACTCCCCCTCCACTGACCGAAACGCCACCCGAGAACCGTTCCGAATACGAGCCATGAACCGCAGGCGAGTACAATGAAGTTGGGGCTCCACATGGCAATCCACGGTGGGACATATCCGCGATCAGCCAGGGTTTCCCCGCTGATCAGGCAAAGCCACCACAGAAGAAAAAAACCGATGCTGATTCCTGCCCCGACAGCCGGACCACTCCCTCGTACCCGAATTCCAAGCGGGGCGCCTATGACAACGAAGACAATACATGCAGCAGGAATCGAGAGTTTCTTGTGAATCTCAACCCGGTACCGGTCCGACTGCCGGAGTTTGTGATGCCCAATCGCGGCGTCGGTACGCAATTTCATGGCCAGGTCCGAGACGATTCCAAAGGGCCGTCGTTCGATGCCGGGCCCGAAGAGCAGGCGCCCCAGCGCGGCACTTGCGCTGTCAGCAGCTTCGGCCTGCAATGCAGACGCCTCCCGCTGGTACGCATCCACTTTTTCCATCATCGCGTTCAAGCCCATCTCTCTGTCTGTCCGGTAATGCGACATCGTGCGTATAAGTTGTCGACCGGCTTCTCCGAGGCGCAGGTTTTTTTTCCGAAATCGCGCTTTGATATAGACGTCAGGGTCCGCCCGGTCCACCCGATGCCATTCGCCGTTCTCCAGCGTTACCAGCGCCTCGTCACTCTCGCTGTCAATTCGAACCCGGCCGGATTCGGCCGAAATGGATACCGGATACCCTCCGGCTTCGTACTTATATATCAGAATATCCCTGAGAATTGAAGTCCGTCTGTCGATATCACCAATCAGAATCCTGTAATTGGCGAAATCCTGAATGAAGATACCGCTCCGATCCTCCAGCGCTACCGTGGGGCGCTTTCGCTGGATGTCTCCCATCAGCAATCGGGCGCGATAGTTGAATTCAGGCAGGATCCTGTCATTGAAGACAACCAGCCCGATCGCCAGTGTTGTACCGAGCACGTACACCGGCAGTATTACGCGGTAGACACCGATTCCAAGCGCCTGCATGGCCGAGATCTCACCGTCGGCGCTCAGCCGGCCGAAGGCCATCAGCGTGGCGACCAGTACCGCCATCGGGACTGCCAGGGCAATCATCCACGCGGTATTCAACAGAAACAGTTCCAGGACCACGCCAGGTGCGATGCCCTTACCGAGTATCAGGTCCATCTTCTGAAGGATGAGGTCAATGACCAGGAGAAACATGATTACGGAGAAACCGAACACAAACGGCACGAAATGCTCTTTCAAAACGTACCTGGACAGCACCATGCTCCATCTCCATGGAACCGTGTGTTTTCAAAAGAGTTAAAGATCCTGACACGGAAAGACGCAAGAATATACCGGAATTTTTCTTCTTCGGTAGCTCTTTCTGGACCCGCTGCCTGTACGGCATGCAGATTTTTCTTCCTAACTAATTGTTTATGATTGTCTTACTTATGAGTCATCCTGTTTGGATTTTCCCTTGATCTTTAACACGGTGTTCGGTATTATTAGTTTGTCTCCTTACTCCTGACCACGACGTGCAGGGCCGTCCTCGAACAAGCCACTCCAATTCACGCATGCGGATTCCATACATCTCCAGAGAATCACAACGGGGAACGACACTTCCGCTTCACGCGATCCTCGCTTTTGCGCTCAGCACGAGTCTTTTGTCCGATTCGGACAGGCTGCACGCCGAACCGGGCATCCAACTCTCTTTCGGAACAACCCCCGCGCACGTCTTTCATCGTTCCCCGGTCAAGCTGACGTATTCCCGTTCCACCGCCTTTCAGCCACTTTTTCGACAACGGCGGCAGTTCACCCAGACGGTCACCCGACTGCTCAACACGGATACGGGGACACTTATGGTGTATCGCGCCGCGGGCGACGTCGTTCATGGCATTCCTGCAGTCATCACCATCAAGAGGCTGTCCGCGTACAAATTCGACGCCGATTTCCGTCGCGTGGTTGCGGAAAAACTCAGTCTTCCCGTACAAACCCGCCGGGGTATGGGCGGGGCGCTCGTGGATATCAAGATACCGGTAAAGGTGCCGAAGGCATTGAGTGTCATTACGGGCGAGGGTGACACAAATATCAAGATTACCGGATCACGGCGCATCGACCTGTCGGGAAGGAATACGACCGTGGGCGGACAGGCTCAGACCGTTCGCGCGCGCGCAGCAGAGGGATTTACGGTAAATTTCGAGCAGGAATCCCAGTTAAACGTACAGGGCACGATCGGCGACCGCATTTCACTGAATCTGCAGCAGGACAGTCGCGGACAGACGGATATCAGCGAGTCCCTTCAATTTCGCTACGATGGAGACGAAGACGATATCATCCAGGAGATTGAGGCGGGCCGTACCTCCCTCAGTCTGCCGGGTACCCGTCTGGTCGGCTACAGTTCGCCCAACCGAAGCGGTCTGTTTGGGATCAAGGGCCGTGGGCGACTGGGCGGACTGGACGTAACGGTGGTCACCAGCCACGACCGTGGCGCCAGCAACCGGAAATCGTTCCAGGGTCAGGCTGAGGAGATCGCGCATAGAATCAGTGACTACGATTACGAAGAAAACCGCTACTTCTTTCTCGACCAGGTATATCGGAGGAGATTCCCCGACGAACCCGCTCGACCGGACCTCGTGGACATCAACTCCGTCCGGGTTTTTCTAAACGACTTCAACGATCGCAATGATATTGAACAGCGAGCAGGCCGTGGAGCCGCTTACGCTTTCTGGACCGGCGGAGCGGCTCCGGAGCCCGATGCCGGTGCGGACGGCGCACAAAGCGGTGGCATCGAAGAGGGGTTTTTTCACGAACTGGACCGCTCCGAATTTCTGGTTGACGCCAGAGGGTATCTGATTATGACCGTCGGGAGAGTCCAGCGAAGTCACACGCTCGCCGTTGCGTACCGGACGGCAGACGGCCGGACCTTCGGCGACCTCAATTTCATCCAGGACCCCTCAAATCCGGAAACGAAGATCAGGCTGAAACTCATACACGCCCGCCAGCAAAGGCCGGAATTTCCAACGTGGGACCTGGCGTGGCGAAACGTGTATTTCCTGGGAAATCGGAAAATCGAACCTGAGGGTTTCGAACTGGAGATCCTGAGAGACGTGCCCGGCCAGGAGGCGGTGGACAACCAGAGCGGCACCCCCTACCTTCAGATCTTCGGACTGGACCGACATACAAACGGCGCCTCGGAATCCTCTCCTCCCGACAATCTTATCGACATTGACGGAGGTTCAAATCTACCCGGCCTGAATCTACTGACCGGCCACCTGGTTTTTCCGGACCTCGAGCCATTTGGTGAACGCGGTGTCGGCGCAGAGTCGCTGGCGGACGACGCCCGCGTGCCCGAGATCTACAACACGACCAATAACACCACCCGTGCCCAAAAAGGACAATATTTCCTGCGAATCCGATCAAATCGCAGGGCCACCAGATTCAGTCTGGGACTCGGCCTGATCAAAGACAGCGAGGAGGTGCTGTTGAATAACCAGCGGTTGACCCGCGGCCGGGACTACAACGTCAATTACGGTCTCGGTGAGATCGAGCTGGTCGGCGAGGCTGCGGACCTCGCGGCCGACCCTTCCGCCAGCCTGATCATCAACTACGGATCCAAAAGCCAGTTCGGTCTGGGCGGCGGGCAGAAGAGTCTTCTTGGCATCCGGGCGGAGCACCCGTTCAGAGACAACGTCTCGATGGTGGGGGTCAGCCTTCTCTACGGCAGCGAAAGCGCCACAAGACAGCGAATCCGTGTGGGAGAAGAGCCTGCTCGAACCCTGATCTGGGATATGAACGGCCGCTTCCGCTTCAAACCGGAGATCCTCACCCACTTCGCCAACCGGCTGCCCTTTATCTCCACCCAGGCGCCATCGGCATTCAACGTGGACATGGAAATTGCCCAGAGCCTTCCCAATCCGAATACGAAGAACGTCGCGTACATCGATGATTTCGAAGGCGCCGAAGGCAGGAGGTCGTTTTCGACATTTAAGTTCGACTGGTCCGCGGGAAGCTTCCCGACCAGGGACGGACTCCCGCTCTCACTGCCGAAAGGACGTTTCACCTGGTACAATCTGGTGGATCGGGACCGCATAACCATCTACGAAATCCAGCCGAGCCGTGACGATATTCCCGTGGAGAGCAGCATCATCGACGACGTACTGAGCGTCCGGTTCGAGCCTCACCGCACCAACGGCTTTCCCGAGACCTCGAGAAACCCGGCCGGCGGCCTTCCGGAAAACTCCTGGGCGGGCATCACGAGTTGCCTGTTTGGCATGGACTTCTCACGGTCCAAGTTTATCGAACTCTGGATCCGGGGAAATTCCGGCCGGCTGCATATCGATCTGGGCGAGATCTCCGAGCGTGCGGACCTGCTGCTCGACCACGCTACGTTCAACCCACCGCCTTCCGGGCAGTTTCGCACCGAAGACCGACCCCTGCCCGGATTTCCCACGGGAGACGACGTGGCCGTTCCGGAAGAGGACATTGGCCTGGACGGTCTGACCGATGCCCAGGAAGATTCGGTCTTCCGCCTGATCTACCCCGGAGTGACTGTGCCCGACGATCCGTCGGACGACAATTTCAAGGACGTGGACGACGACCAGGAGGACCTCCGTTTCCGGTACCCGGCCGGCATCAATGGCACCCAGAACAACAATTCCGAGCGTGAACAGAGACCCGATTCCGAAGACCTCAACCGAAACGGCATCCTGGACACGCGAAACCACTACCTGCACTACGGCGTTGACCTGGCGTCGGATCGGGGCTGGAACCCGCTGACGGGCGAGTACGACGGCCCTTCCGTGCTCGTCGTGGGCAGCCAGTCGGATCCTTCCGACAGGCCGTGGAGGCTTCTGCGCATTCCTCTGCGCGGCAGCAATGCG
The DNA here is from genome assembly GCA_964551635.1 of uncultured bacterium. GTDB lineage: Bacteria > Latescibacterota > UBA2968 > UBA2968 > JAAXHE01. The sequence goes on from CAZKDZ010000310.1 coordinate 17,973, forward strand.
CCACGTGCGGTCGAAGGCAATCCTGATACCACGTTTGCCGCGGTGTTTGATTTCGCGCGAATCTGGATCGAACACGACGATACAACCTCCCTCGACATCTACACGATCGCCGCGGTAGGTAGCGACTGGCTCGAAGATGAAGCCCCCGTGGGACATCAGTCGGGGGACTTCAAGGTCGCCACCATCGGCACGGACAACCAGGTCTATGAACTTCCGCCCGGACTCGAACGCGAGATTGATCCCCAGACGGGAAGGCAACTCCTCGAAAGGTCTCTCGTTCTCCGGTTTGAAGACCTGTTTCCCGGCGAGAGCGTGTCGGCGTCTAGAACCTTTACCGAGGGAGAGAATTACACCCGATACGGTCTGATGACCATGTTCGTACACGGCGGGAATCCAACGTCAACATCGTATGAGGCCAATTTTCCCGCCGGACCCGATTCGGTCGCCGGCAGCTTCAGCCCGATCGAACTCTTCGTGAGGTTTTCACCCATCGGCGAAGACACGCTAAACTTCTATGAGTTCAGGAAGCCCATCTACCGGGGATGGTCTCCGGAAAACAACACATTCAAAATCGAGCTCGACGTGCTGTCGCAGATCAAGGCAAGACTCACGGACTTCAAGGCGATCGGGCAGGAGTCCGACACCCTGAGGATTTCCCTCCCGACAGGAGAGATCCTGGCCGATTACGACAGCGAATCCAGTCAGATACGCGCAGACCTGCACGGCGGAACCTATACGGTGCGCGGCAACCCCGCGCTTTCGAAAATCAAGTCATTTGTGGTTGGCGTAAGGAACACGGGGGAATTTCCCCTGGAGGGAGAGAACGAAATCTGGCTGGACGAACTCCGTGTCGATCGCGTCCGCAAGAAAAACGCCGTCTCCATGTTGCTGAACGTTCAGACAACACTGGCGGACCTGGGAAACGTGAGCCTGAATGTGGAACGCAGGAGCGGCGACTTCCAGGATCTTCAGGGGCGCTCCTCGGGCAATACGACAACTCAGGTCAGCATGAACGGTTCATTCAACCTGAATAAATTCCTTCCCGACAGGTGGAACACCGTCATTCCAGTTCGGTTCAATTACCTCCGGAACGGCTCGGTGCCCCGAATCCGACAGGGTTCAGACATCGTACTGACCGAAGAGCAGAAGAGCAGGGAGAGCGCGGTCCGCGCTTCCACACGGTTCAATGTCTCCCTGCGTAAACGTGCGGCGGCTACAGACCGTCGCTGGGTCGCCAGACTATTCTTCGACCGGATCAACGCATCACTAAACCTCCTGAGCAATAACGCGGTCAGCGGCGCGATCACGCGTCGCCGGTCCAACAAAGAGCATAATTTCAACGGGAGTTTCAGCTATGACGTCAACTGGTCGCAACAGAAGGGCGTTACAATCCTCACCTGGATCCCGGGGCTGGGTTCCTATTTCGAGGAGGTCCGGTTCTTCTATCTCCCGTCAACACTTCGTTATAACCTGCGCTTTGATCGGAAGAACATCAACAGACGCTCCTTCTCCGCCGTCGAAGGAGATACGTCCGATGTCATCGCGGTTTTGAACGAAACGTTCAACGTCAATGAGAGCTTCGCTATAAAACTCGCTCCCTTTCGGAGCCTGAACGCCAACTATACCCTCGGGGTAAACCGCGACCTCCGAAATTCGTTCGATTTCGCCAGGCTGCAGTTTGGCCGCGAGACCACGCGAAATCAGGAGGTGCGCTTCAACTTCACGCCACGGGTTTCTAAATGGCTCAATATCAATTCAGATTACTCCTCCAATTATCGTGAGCGCCTTGAAACCGGGGGCCAGCGTACTCCCATAGGCAACGAACGCCGTGGTATGACCGTAGGAAACAACAGCAGTGTCGGAGGCAGGTTCAGCCTGAACCTGCCCGGTCTCTTTCGACCTCTCGCACGTCCGTCGAAGGACCGGACGGGGTTTTCCGTAATCCGGGTGATTGGAAAGATGGGCGGGGCATTGGAACAAGTCCAGCTCAACGTCAATCGCAGACGCACATTCAATCTCTTCGGCCTGCGTCGCCGACCCGCGTTGAAGTTCCAACTCGGGTTCACAGACACTACGACCTCGCCCCGTTACGGATCCGGTGGCGTCACACGCGTCAACACCAGAAACATCACCGATAATGCGATTCTCAAGGGCGGTGTCCGCCTTCCGGCCGGTTTTCGAGGCAGCACGAATCTGACGTTCAATCATACGAAGAGTTTTGGTAATGCCAATACGGAGGAACAGAAGCTCGAATTCCCGGAATTTGGCGTAAACTGGCGAGGTCTTGGTGAACTTCCGGTTCTGAGGTGGCTGTTCACCAGCTCGAGTCTCAGCTTCAACTACAAGACAAACCGCATCTTCAGGGGCGACGGGGGGCTGGATGACCATGTCCTGACTAACGATACCCGGAGAACGGAGTTCAGGCCCCTTGTCGCGTGGCAGGCCCGGTGGAAGAACAGAATGAGCACGATTCTCCGCAGAAACCGCAGTCGTCAGAGCGACCTCAGGTACCAGCGTAACGTGGCGGCCGACACGACCCTGGTGCAGCCGACGCTGGAGGAGCGCCAGATTGGTACGACCCTGACCGAAACGTCCCAGTTCACCGCATCCCTCAGATATTCACTCAGCTCGAAGTTCGTCAGGAAATTGCAAAGCAACCTCGACCTTACCCTGGAGTACGGCACCAATACAAGCCTCAAACGGGAGATTCCCCGAAGCGCGGACGCTACCGAAACGGAACAGGCTGTCGTGCGCCAGAGCGATGATCGCTGGCACGCCAGCCTTGCAGGTCAGTATCAATTCAGCAGCAAGTTTACGGGAGGGACCCGCTTTCGACATGAAAACCGGAAGGACAAGCTCCGGGACCTGAACAACAGGGTCTGGGAGTTCAAGGTGTGGGGAGAAATACGCTTCAATTGATATTCCCCGCGGGCGTTCAACCTCCACCAGTTCCCATCACCTTCGTCGGAGATCGCATGTTTTCCTTCAACCGCAAAGAACGGTACGTACTGCTGGGTCTGACCGCCGCATTGCTGATCGGCGGGGCGGTCAATCTGGTTGAACGGTTCAGCGACCGCGACCTCCCCGACTTCCACGTCCAGAAGGGTGCGGTACCTGTTCCCGACGGCCCTGAAGAAACTGCATCGGTGGAACAGCACACCGGCCCGATCGATCTGAACCGGGCTTCAGCGGGTCAATTGACGCGCCTGCCGGGCATCGGCCCGAAAATCGCGCGTCGCATTGTGGACGACCGTAATCAACGCGGCCCGTTCAGGTCCGTGGATGATCTGTCACGAGTAAAGGGTATTGGAAAAAAGACGCTGGAAAGACTGGGTTCGAAGATTACGGTAGACAACCCATGATGAGGGCGACGGGGATTCAGATCGCTGGTGACCTGCTTCGATTGGCGAGTCTCGAACGCACGCCGGCGGGCTTCCGGATTTGTGCGCTCTTCGAGTCGCGCCTGACCACGCCCGTTCTACCACATTGGCCTCTTCGACTCCGAGTCAGGCAGTGCATCTCGGAGGGTCTGCGACATGCATTCGCGCAGGTCCAGGAAGTACCAGGGACAGTGGCACTCTCACTGGGAGGCGGCTTCTTTCACCTGCAAAAGACTCCGCTGGAACTCGCTTCGCCCGACGATCGACAGGAACACATTACCTGGGAGGCCGCGCAAACGCTGGTCGACCCCATCGACAGGTATGACGTCAATTATCTTGCCGTGGGGCGAACTGCGTTCTGGATCGCAATCCGCAAGGAGGTATTCGAGTTCTGTTCGGAGATGCTCTCATCGCTTCCTGTGCGGAAGTATCGACTGGAAGCCGAACCGATCGGGCTGTATTACGCCTGTCTGCTGGCGACGGGTCGGGCTGGATCCAGAGCCATTGTCATGGGCGGACATCCCTGGCTCTATTTCGCCGCGATGGAATCGGGCAATCTGGTTTCGGCGGAGGCTGCCTGCCTGCAAGACTCGGCGCCGCCTGACGGGTTGTCGCCTGAGACCTCGCACAATCGCTCGAGCGTGGAAGAAACCGGCGGTATATTGCGCCGCTGGCTCAACAGGCGACATCAGTCCGGACGGAGCAAGTCCGGATTTGACCGGGTACTGCTGTGCGGAGAAGAGAATCAGATTGAGTCCCTCAGCCAACGCATGGAGGAGGCCGAAGGGCCAGATTTCGAATCCCTCCTGCCCTTTTCGAACTGTACCACGGAGACTCTCCGGGAATCACAGCGACGTTTCCTGGTGAACCAGTCCAGGTTCAGTATTGCGGCAGGTCTGGCTTATATGAACCTCGCAAAGGAGCAACTATGACAGCGGCGATCTATCCCGGCACCTTCGATCCGGTGACATTCGGTCATCTGGACCTGATCGAACGAACGGCGAGGATCTGCAACAGGCTGATCGTCGCCGTGGGCCTGAATCCTGAAAAGCGCCCTCTGTTTTCGCCGGATGAACGTGTGCACATGATTCAGGAAGTCTCGTCGAAGTGTCCGAACGTGGAAGTCACGAAGTACGGTGGATTGCTCGTTGACTTTGCCAGAAAGAGCGGTGTTTTCACGGTTGTACGCAGTCTGCGCACAACCACCGAATACGAACTGGAAATTGCAATGGCGGTTGCCAACCGTCAGATGGAACCCCGCCTGGAGGTTGTCTTTCTGATGCCCAGTCTGGAATATGCGTATCTCAACTCCACCCTTGTTCGGGAAATCGCGCGATTTGGCGGCGATGTGACCGCTTTCGTACCGCCAGCGGTTGAGAAACGACTCAAAGCAAAATTCGTCTGAAGCGTCCGTTGCGTGATCGGCGAATTGCTGCAGACCTGCGTCCTTGTGCCTTATCCAGGCTCCGGTTGAATTCGTCTCCTTTTTGGCAATACCACTGCGGGCTGAAGGCGGTCCCGGTTTTTCATACAGATGGCTGTGTGTGCCAGCCAATTGAACATGTTCATCGACCAGACCACACTTACCGTAAGATCGGGCGACGGAGGGAACGGTTGCAAAAGCTTCCGGCGCGAAAAATTCGTACCTCGTGGCGGCCCCGACGGCGGCGACGGAGGAAACGGCGGGGATGTGATTTTCGTAGCGGACGCCGCCCTGAATACCCTTGTGAATTATCGCTTCCATCGGCACATTCGCGCCGAGCACGGGAGGCCCGGAACAGGCAAGAAATGCAAGGGTCGACGAGGCGCCTGCACCACGATTCGGGTTCCTCCCGGCACGGTGGTCCGGGATGCCGATACCGGGGTAACGCTGGCCGACCTCACCACGCGCGATGAACGGATGGTCGTGGTCAAGGGTGGACGAGGGGGCAGAGGAAACGCGCGGTTTGCAACCCCTACGAACCAGGCCCCGGAAACCGCCATTCCGGGTGAACCGGGACAGGAAAAGCGTCTTGAGCTGGAACTGAAGCTTATCGCGGATGTCGGTCTGGTCGGATATCCGAATGCGGGCAAGTCAACATTGCTTTCACGGATTTCAGCCGCGCACCCAAAGATTGCGGATTACCCGTTTACGACGCTGCAGCCGAACCTCGGCATTGTTTCGTACAATGACTTTGAAAGCTATGTGGTTGCCGACATTCCTGGCCTGATTGAAGGCGCTCACGCGGGAAGGGGTCTCGGACACAGGTTTCTACGCCATATTGAACGTACTCGCATCCTGTTGTTTCTTATCGATGCCACATCGTCGAACCCGGATCGGGACCTGGAAGTCCTTCGCAACGAACTCCATCACTTCAGCCCCACGCTGCTGCTGAAACCGTCGCTCACCGCACTCACGAAAATAGACACGCTGCCCTCGGACGAGTTCCAGCGCAAATGTGGATCGGACCCTTACCTTCGCTTCTCGTCCGTGACGGGTGAAGGCATTCCCGAACTCGTGAGGCGCCTCGGTGCGCTGGTCGAAATGAACCGCCCGAACAATTCTTGCCAATAATCCCTCAAGAACTTCACCCACCCCTGCCAGGCGAACGATACTCCTCCTCAGCCTCCTGTAAGTTTCTTTCGATCCCGATATCGCTTCTGAAAGTCCCGTTCAACTCCCCTCGCCTCCTGCGCCGCAACTCCCCCGTTTTTTCTGGCACTCCATTTGCATATAGCTGGACGGAACCTGCCAGACACCACACCCGGCCACCTACTATGGCAGATGCGCGGAGGCCCGTTCCCTTAAAAATGTCCAAAGACATTCTGGATTGGTTGACACTTCATTCGGTCGCCGGGCTCGGCCCCGTCGCGTTTTCCGCATTGCTGCGCCAGTTTTGCAGACCGAACGAGGTACTGCGGGCGCCCCGTGAACGCCTGTGTACTGTACCGGGAATCGGTCCGGAACTTGCTGACGCGATCCATAGAGATCGTGACCGGTCCTGGGCTGAAGAGCAGCTTCGTCGCGCTGAAGATGCGCGTGTGCATCTGCTGACGCTGGACTGTCCAGGCTATCCAGGCTATCTCAGAGAAACCTACGCGCCGCCGCCAATCCTCTACGTGCTGGGGAAAATAGACGTCTGTGCGCATCCCACCGTTGCGATTGTGGGTTCCCGCTCATTCACGTCCTACGGTCGGGATGTCGCCTATCAGATGTCGGGAGAACTCGTTCGTCGAGGGTTCACCGTGGTCAGCGGGTTGGCCACCGGCATCGATACGTACGCGCACCGGGGCGCGCTTGCCGAACGAGGATATACCGTGGCGGTATTGGGTAGCGGACTGGACAGGCCGTATCCGCCGCAGAACAGGGATCTGTTCGACCTGATCAACGAAACCGGCGCCACGCTTTCAGAATTCCCAATGGGCGCATCCGCGGAAGCCCACAACTTCCCTCGCCGCAACAGAATCATCAGTGGGCTGAGCCTTGGCGTCCTGGTAATCGAGGCGGGTGAACGCAGTGGCGCGTTAATCACCGCCCGGCTGGCGCTCGAACAGAACCGGGAGGTCTTCGCCGTTCCAGGTCCGGTTCATTCCGGGCGAAGCCGCGGCACAAACCGGCTGATCAGGCAGGGCGCGGTTCTGGTCCAATCGGTAGAGGACATTCTGGATGAAATCCGTCCGCAACTGGCAGAAATCCCCACCCGAAACGTTCGTCCGAAGCCTGCTCCTGTACCCGTGGAACTCTCCCAACGGGAGCGCCAGGTCTATGAGTGTCTTTCGTCCGACGTGCCGGCCCACGTCGATACGATCGCCGACCTTACGGAAATGCCGGCCGCCAGCGTGCTTTCCTTACTGCTGTCGCTGGAACTGGCGGGCGTAGCCGAACAACTGCCCGGGAAACGCTTTCTCCGGAATCCTTTTCAAACCGGATCACCTCCAGGGCCATGACGGAATTTCCGAAATCCGGTGGTTGGTTCGCGCCGACTGAACACCGGAGAATCAACGGCGGTACACCGGAGAGAATTGTCCAGTCAAAACGAAACGATAGATACGAAAAATACCACTCTCGAAGTCGAGAGAGGCGGACATTCAAGACCGGTGGGCAAATGCTGTGTCAGAATCGACGCATCAGCCCAACAATCTTACCCGCAATACGGAACTCTTCGCGGCCAGGATGTACCAGAATGGCTTCGAACGCTTCATTTTCCGGTGTGAGCCGTACCCGGCCCGCTTCCGGGAAGTACCGCTTCACGGTTGCCTCCTCCCCAATCACCGCCACCACGATCTCTCCGGGACTCGCCGTTTCCTGATGGCGTGCCAACACGTAGTCTCCATCCAGGATGCCTGCGTCGCGCATACTCTCTCCTCTGACACGAAGAACGAAGACGTCCTCTGACGGCAGAAAAGTACGATCGACAGCCACAGTACCCTCGACATTTTCAGATGCCAGAATGGGCTCTCCGGCAGCCACACGTCCAATTACCGGCACCTCCCGCGTTTCGGGTCTTCCGGGAATGTCGCGTTCCACGAAGTCCGTAAGCTCGATGCCTCGGGACAACATTGGGCGCCGCCGGATGTATCCCTTTTTCTCCAGCGCGGCCAGCGTGGTTCTCACGCCATTTGTGGAAGCGATGCGAAACGCGTCCATCGTCTCCCGAATTGTTGGAGGAGCGCCGCCATCCCGAATCTTCCCGGCGATAAACTCGTAGATTTCACTCTGCCTTTCCGTCAGCTTCTGACGCATTGCGCATCTCCTCAAGAGCCAAGCGCTTTTTCAGAATTCGAAAAACCGTCCTGTTCGTCTCGATCCCGTCCGTGAACCCGGGCACTGCTCATTTGAATATAGTGAACATTAGTTCATTCGTCAATATCAGTTTTGAAGGGCGCGGCAACTTGACACTGCCGCAAGAGAAGCCGATCTGCTATCGAACGATGGCTCTCGTCAGACCGGAAATCCGCATGTCGCCACCCGGTAGTTCATTTGCAACTCACTGCAAAACCTATACTTAGATGAACATAAAGTGCTTGACAGGTGTTCGGGGTTACGTATATTTATCCATCCGGTGCATTGATTCTACGGCAGTCCGTACCTGAAATCCCTCGCCGGGCGGGATACGGCGTCCCGTCCCCGATGGGCTTTTTCAACGGGCTGCCAGAAAAAGGGTGGCGTCACTTGAAGCCTTTGCGTTACTCAGACTGGACCCTTTTCGCATGGCACGGGCTGAAACTCGAGGTGCCGTTGGAGTGGAACCCCGGCAAGATAACCGGCGACTTCAATGCAGGCAGCGTTCGTCTGGATGACCCCACGTTTGCCAGACTGGAAATCGAGTGGAAGGATGCCCGGGGCGACGAGCGGGTCGCGCCGATTGTGGACCGCTTTGTCGATGGACTTGCACAGAGCGCCCGCAAGGAAAAAAAACGAATCGACATCAACCGCAGTCCCGAGGCCGGGTGGATTGATCTGCCCGATGCGCGTTCTCCAGTCTTTTTTGCCTGGCAGGCCGAGTACCTCGTCCACGCGCTGGTGTTTTACAGTCTGCCGTCCGACCGGCTCCTGTTCGTCAGGGTACGGACGAGACCGGACGAGGATGCACAAGACAATATCAGCAGGATTCTGAATTCGATTCGGGATACCTCCCCCGAGGGCCACCGGACCTGGGCGCTATATGATCTCGTGTGTTCATCGCCTCCCTTGTTTGCGCTGGAAACCTACGAGCTCAAATCCGGACACCTTCGACTCTGTTTTCAGCACGGCCGGAATATGCTTCAGGTCGACCGGCTCAGCCTTGCCCGGGTACTCCTGAAAAGGCGCACGCTTCTGGAGTGGTATCAGGAATTTTTCCGCAAGAGCCTCCGCCAGGTCAATCTCGATGTCCACGAGACCAGAGTTGGCGATCATTCCGGTCTGCAAATTCGAGGAAAACCCAAGAGCCGCTGGCGGGGATTGCTGATGCCGCTGCCGTTCTGGAATGTCAGACCGCGTCTGAATATGGAAGCCCGCGTCTGGACATGCAGTCATGTGAACAAGATTTACGTTGTACACACCTACTACAAGAAACAGAAGGATGCTGCGGACATCGAGGATGCCCGCAGTTCCGTGATCTGCCACCAGGATGCCCTTCCGGAACTCACGAAATCCTGACGGGCGGCCCTCCTCTGTCCCCGTACCACAGGAAGCCGTATGTCCTTGTTCTCTTTGAAGAAACAGCCAAAGATCAGTCGTGAGGCGATGTTCAATTCCAAACCAGCCCGGAACAGCCAGCTGGAATGGAATACGAACAACGACGACGAAGTGACCATTACATTGAGGCGCGCGGATACCACCAAAGTGAAGATCCTTTCCAAGATATTCTGGGTGCCCGAAAAACGAACGCTGGTCCTGGATGAGATCGGCTCCCAGGTCTGGAATATGTGTGACGGCCGCACGTCCGTGGCCGCAATGATCAAGCGATTGTGCGACACCCACAAGCTCAATGCTAAGGAAGCTGAAATCTCTCTGTTGAGCTACCTCAGAACCCTGGGACGCAAGAATCTGCTCGGATTTCTGGTCGAGAAAAGCGATCTGAGAAAGAAGAAAAGAAGCGCCAGCGGAAAGGCCTGGGGGTAGCGTACAGATCCGGACTTTCAGAAAACAGCCCCGCGATCATGGACCGCGGGGCTGTTGCTGTGTCTGTGCTGGAAAAACCGGGGCACGCGTGATGCGGTCCGTATCGGATCCGCCCCTCACCCCGGCACACCGGATTACCGCATCATGGCCTGAACGGCATCACCACCGTTCAGGAAGATCGCGGTAGACGTTTCGGCCAGATCGGCCAGTGGCGCCCAGTACACGCCAAACAGCAGCGTACCCACAAACAAAACCGCCAGTGTAGCCGTGGCGAACGGGGATATGATAACGGGTGAATCTTTGCGAGGCTTCTCAAGGTACATGGCGCGGACGACTCTTGCGTAGTAATACAGGGAAACGGCGCTGTTCAGCGCGCCCACGACAGCCAACCAGTAGAGTCCGCCATCTATAACAGCGGCAAACAGATACACCTTTCCGACAAAGCCTGCGGTCGGCGGCAGTCCCGTTAGAGAGAAAAGAAATGCAGACATCGCCAGCGCAATCCAGGGGGAACGCCAACCCAGGCCGCTGTAATCCCCGATATCCTCGCTTCCGATTTTTTTGGCCAACAGCAAAACAACCAGAAACGCACCCAGATTCATAAACAGATAGGCGCCCGCGTAAAACATCACTGCCTTCAGGCCCGCGGACGACAACATCACCACACCCATCATCATGTAGCCGGCGTGGGCGATACTGGAGTACGCGAGCAGCCTCTTCAGGTTGCGCTGCCAGATCGCCGTCAGATTGCCCAGTGTCATCGTAAAAGCTGAAATAAGCGCGAGCAGCTGCGGCCATGCCACACCCAGCGCGACACCCGTGCCCGAAGCACCGTCGAACGCGGAAAGACCCACGTAGAAGAACCGCGCCAGCATGGCGAATCCGACCGCCTTCGGCGCGACCGAGAAAAACGCAGTCACGGGAGTCGGCGCACCCTCGTAGACGTCGGGACACCAGAAGTGAAACGGAACCGAAGCCACCTTGTATCCGAACCCGGCCATCGCGAGCGTCGCGCCGAGAAACAGCGTCAATTCGTAAGGCGCCGTAGTCCCAAGGCGCGCGGCAATCCCATAGATGTCCAGTGTTCCCGTCAGGCCGTAGATCAGGGAGAATCCATAGAGCATGATGCCGGAAGACACCCCGCCGTATACGACATATTTCAGGGCCGCCTCATTGGAACGCCGGACCCTCTTCTGATAACCCGCCAGTACATAGGAAGGCAGACTGACAAGTTCGAGCGCCAGATACATCATCAGCAGATTGGTCGCACCTGCCATCAGAAAGCCGCCCAGTCCCACAGAGAGGAAGAGCGCGTAGAATTCACCCATACGGTCGGCGTCGATGTCCCGCGATTGCAGACCGAACAGCGTGACCACGATGGTCGTGGCCACGATAACAAGCTTGAAGAACAGGGCGAAACCGTCCAGGGCGATCATTCCCATGAACAACGACCTGGGCGGCTCGTCGTACAGGTCCGCGATCGAAAACAGACAGGCCACAAGAACAAGAAGCGTCAGGCCCGTCAACAATGCCTTCTTCTTCGCGGTCAGGATCAGATCGACGGTCACGATGCCTATAATTGCGACCGTAATGATGATCTCAGGCCAGATATATTGCAGGCCGTCCAGATTCACCGCGATCGCGTATTTGATGGCCTCGGCCAAGAGAACGTACCTCCCATCGAGTCGGGCTCAGAACGCAGCGAGGTCCCGCAATGTCGAATGTCATTCACGAACCTACGGCTGCAACGCGGACCTAGTGTCATGTCCCTGAAATACCTCACCATTCTACCGCCGATTCATCCCGTCTTGCGGCGTTGCCTTCTCTCGCCGACCTAACGCAGGTCGCCTGCGTTCAGGCGTCTTGCGAGACGGGCGACTCGACGGCCGAATTCTGGCAACTTATTTCACGGACATAACACCAACCGGCCCGTTCAGGTCCTTGACAAGCTCTCCGAGCGACTGGGCCAGCAGATCCAGAACCGGCGAGGGATAGATGCCCAGGACGATAACGATGACCGCCAGCGGCGCCAGGCTGAAAATCTCGCGTCCGTTGATTTCGGGCAGATCTTTCCAACGTTCGTTGAACGGACCCATGAACAGACGTTGAAATGCCCAAAGCATGTACGCCGCTCCGAGGAGGACGCCCAGGGTACCAAGGATCGTCATGGTGCGGTGGACCTGGAATGCGCCCAGGAAACAGAGCGCTTCGCTGATGAACCCTGAAAGACCTGGCAGACCCAGTGCGGCGAAGTATGCCACCATCGTGAGACTGCCGTACACCGGCATGTGCGACCACAACCCCCCGAAACCCAGCTTCCCGCGCAGATCCGGATCTTCGTAATCGTTGGGATATACGATATACCTGTGATGCGCCCGATCGTATATGACGCCAACGAGCAAAAACAACATCGCCGTGATCGTGCCGTGATTGAACATCTGAAATACCGCCCCGTTGATTCCGTGGGGCGTGAAGGACGACATGCCGAGCATGACAAAACCCATATGACTGATGCTGGAATACGCCACAAGTTTCTTCAGATCCGTCTGCGCCATTGCGACAAGTGCGCCATAGATGATGTTGATGACCCCGATCACAGCCAGGAAGTAGCTGAAATCGCGCGTGACATCGGGCAACATCGGGTAATTGAATCGCAGGATACCGTACGTGCCCATCTTCAGGAGCACCCCCGCCAGAATGACGCTGATGGCCGTAGGCGCTTCGACATGGGCGTCTGGAAGCCAGGTGTGGAACGGAAAAAGGGGCACCTTGATGGCAAAACCGACAAACATGGCGATCCAGATCACTACGGGAGCAGAATACCCGAACATCATTCCGGCCCGAAGCCATTCGGAGTGGTTGGCCTGGTCCATCATGACCAGCATATTGAATGTATGCTGTCCTGTAACGGGATCGGTGACGTTGAAGTAAAACGCGAGCATGACCAGCAACAGCAAGACGCTCCCGGCCAGCGTATACAGAAAGAACTTGATGGCGGCATATTCCTTTCGCGGCCCTCCCCAGATCCCGATCAGGAAGTACATCGGCAACAACATCACTTCCCAGAATACGTAGAACAGGAAGAAGTCCAGCGACACGAACACACCCTGCATGCCTGCCTCAAGCAGCAGGAAGAGCGCGAAATAACCCTTAACCCCGCGTTTGATGGACCAGGATGCGGGTACGCAGAGGAATCCCAGCAACGCCGTCAGCAGCACCATCGAAACGCTGAGGCCGTCTATGCCCATATAATACTGGATATTGAACGATTCGATCCAGGGAAGCCGCACTTCATACTGCATGCCGGGTACGGACCGATCGAAATCCTGAAACAGCCAGATGGCCAGCAGAAGGCAGAGCCCGGTCGCAGCGAGCGCTACGGTTCGAATCGCATCGACCGCCCTGCCGGGCATCAGCAGAATTACCACGGCACCGAGTACGGGAACGAAGGTCAAGAGCGTAAGAGTCCACTGATCCATCTGTCGGCTACCTCCCTCATCGACGTCGTAGGACAAATCGCGGACGGAAGAACGGCCCGCCTGTTACCGATTGCCGGTCTGCGGTTCGCGGCCGGGATACGGCGCAACGAACTTCAGCGCGCTGTTCCGAAGTCCCTGCATCCAGTCACGTTACCATCAATCTGATCACCATCAGGACCATAATACCACCCATAACCAGAACGACGTAGGTCTGGAGTCGTCCCGTCTGAATGCGTCTCAGCCCGCTGCCGGCCCACCTGATCACTCCTGCGACGGCGTTCACGAGCCCGTCGACCACCCATTCGTCGAACAGCCGGTCGATGAACGATATACCCCGGGTCAACGTGGCCGACAGATTCACGAGCCTGTCGACAATATGAGCGTCGAACCAGTTCAATACGGTTCGTCCAACCATAACCGCCCGGACAAAGCTGGCTTCATACAGTTCGTCGAAGTACCACTTTCGGTTCAACACCCGGAAGATCCCGCCCGACTGAAGCATGGTCGTCTCCCGGGCGATCATCTCCTCCCGCCGGTTGTAGTACTTCCTGTAAGCCGTGTAGATGCCGGCGCCGGCGACCAGCAACGAAAGGACCATCGCCGGGTAGTGAGCGGCGTGTGCGGCGTCGCTGGCTGAACCCGCGGCATAGACCTCTGCTCCGGGTTCGATCGGCAACGGCTCGCCGCCGCCCGCCAGCAGACCCGCGTCAGGCCGCTTCACGAGATGTTGAAACCAGCCTTCGCCGCCCAGCGGGTTCCAGGCATAGAAAATCCAGGCACTCAGGACCGCGAGCACGATCAGGGGAACCGTCATCACGCGGGGAGACTCGTGCGCGTATTCGACAAGGGTTTTCTCCCGGGGCTTCCCGTAGAACGTGAGGAAGACCAGCCGGAACATGTAAAACGCCGTCAAACCCGCGGCCGCGAATCCCAGCAGCGGCAGCAGGAAGTGTACCGGCCTGGTGAAACCGCCGAAGCCCAGCGCTCCGGCCAGTATTGCGTCTTTGCTCAGGAATCCGGAGGTCAGCGGCACCCCTGCCAGAGCTACGGTCGCGATCAGAAACGTCCAGAACGTCAGCGGCATCTTCTCACGAAGCCCGCCCATATTTCGCATATCCTGCGGATCGCTTTCGTTGTGCGCCTTGTGGAACGCATGTTCCACGGCATGGATGACACTTCCCGATCCGAGGAAGAGGCACGCCTTGAAAGCCGCGTGCGTCATCAGGTGGAAAAACCCCGCCACGTACGCGCCCACGCCCAGGCCCATGATCATATATCCAAGCTGGCTGATGGTAGAGTAAGCCAGTACGCGCTTGATGTCGTACTGGGCCACGGCGATCGTTGCGCCCAGAATTGCCGTGATCGCGCCGATGTAAGCGATCGCCAGCAGCGCGTCGGGCGTCAGGATCGGGAACATCCGAGTGACCATATATACGCCTGCGGCAACCATCGTAGCGGCGTGTATCAACGCGCTGACGGGAGTTGGACCCTCCATGGCATCCGGGAGCCAGACATGCAAAGGAAACTGCGCCGACTTGCCAACCGCGCCGCAGAACAGACACAGCCCCGCAACCGTAAGCAGGCCTCCGCTCAGGTGCCCGCTGGCAACCCCGTCGTAGACGCTCGCGAAGTCGAATGCCCCGACCTTCCAGAATACAATCATGATGCCTACAAAAAAGCCCAGGTCGCCAACGCGATTTACCAGGAACGCTTTCTTGCACGCCGCAGCCGCCGAGGGTTTCTCATACCAGAATCCGATCAGCAGATAGGATGAAAGCCCCACGAGTTCCCAGAACACATAAAGCAGAAGGAAGTTGTCAACCAGAACCAGTCCCAGCATCGAGAACGAAAAGATCGCCAGGAAACCGAAAAACCGGGAATATCGGGGGTCTCCATGCATATAGCCTATTGAATAGAGGTGCACGAGACCGCTGACGACCGTGACGACCATCAACATGACTGCGGTTATATTGTCGACCAGCAGGCCGACGCTGATCTTTGCGGCGCCCAAATCCAGCCAGACCCACGAATCGAGCTCGAGCCGCCAGCCCGGATCGTAGGCAGAAAGCGCGAGGACGAAATACCGGAGTGAGAGGAGAAATGAAATGGAGATTGCAGCGAGGGGTACCCAGTCGCCCCCGCGCGGAAGGCGGCGACCCCAAAATGCCTGCACGGCGAATGCCACCAGTGGCAGCACAGGGATGAAAAACAGATCTAAGGGCATTCACTCCCCCGAAACTTTCAGAAGCTGTCTCAAAACTCCCAGCGGTCTTCGCGCAGCTGCAAAAGCGCCGGTCGGCGTTCGTCAAACCCGCCCGTATCCAATGTATCGAGGTTGCGCGACCCTCGACTCTCTTAGCCGGGTTTTCCCGTCGGCGCTGCACGCCCTTCGCGCCTCATAACCGCCGCTTTTTCGCTCGCGCCCGGGAACTCACCGGTAATTCTAAGACAACTTCTCAACCGCTCAGTGAATCCAGTCTGTCGATGTTGACCATCTGGTAATTGCGGTAGATATTCAGAACGATCGCCAGTGCAACCGCTGCCTCTGCCGCGGCGAGAACAATCACGAACACGGCGAACACCTGTCCCTCCAGCCCTGTATCGGAAAACCGCGCGAACGCAACAAGGTTCAGGTTGGCGGCATTCAAGATGAGCTCCACCCCCATCAGAATGCTGATTGCGTTGCGGCGGGTGGCGACGGCCAGGATTCCCAGACAGAAAAGAATGGCCCCCACGACCAGATAGTGCTCCAGGGCGATCATAACTCCCCCTCGTCCTCCTCCTGCCCCTTTCCCGCCAGCATTGAAGCGCCGAGCAGGGCAGCCAGCAACAGCATCCCGGCCACCTCGAACGGCAGGACGTAGGTTGTCATGAGCGACTTGCCGATCTCCGATGTACTGGAAGCAGGCGCCTGACCCCCGGACAGCGGCCACGACGTCTTCAGGATTACCATTACCAGCAGTGCGAACCCGGCGCCTGCGACAACCACGCTGGGCAGGAACTGCACCCGTTCGGCCAGCAGATTCAGGTCGTATATACGGTTGGTCAACATCACACCGAAAAGCAACAGAATCAGGATTCCGCCAACGTAGATCAATACCTGCGCCCCGGCCAGGAAATCGGCATCGAGAAATACGTACAGACCAGCGACGCCGAAAAACGTAAACAGCAAGGCGAATACAGCGTATATCAGCCGGCTTGCGAACACGACCGCGGCCGCCGATCCCACTGTGACGGCGGCGAACAGGTAGAACACTATCGCTGAGAGTTCCATTTGACAGCCAGTCCCGGAGTCTATTGACGCCCGCCGGACGCAGCGTCGGCGGGTTTCTTTTCGTAATCCCACGGTCGAGCGTAACGGTAGACCAGATCGGTCCGATCGTAGACTGACGCCTCGTAATTCGGGGTCATCACCAGACACTCGGTGGGACAGGGATACGTGCAAAGGCCGCAATAGCAGCAAAGACCCATGTCGATATCGAAACGCAGGACCTTGAGCCGCTTTTTCGTCCCCTTGGAAGTCAGGCCCAGATCCTCGTCGGGACCGGCCTTTTCACATTCTATGTAGATACAATCCACGGGACAGGCCCTTGCACACTGATCGCAGCCGATACAGTCATCTATATCGTTGAACAGCTGGTTGCGCGACCGTTCCGGCATCTGCCACCGTTCGTCCGGATATTCCAGGGTAATCGATGGCGTGAACAGATGTTTCAACGTGATATTCAGGCCCACCCAGATGGAAGCGGCGGACTGAAAGAGATTCCTGAAATACGATCCCATTGCATCACCTGTAGAGGAAGAGTCGTTAGAGATTTACCGCCCCGCTACGATGCGGTCTGGGCACGCTGTGTCCGTCCCTGCATCAATCCCTGCGCGGCCGAACGCAACAGGAACGCAAGCACGACTGCCATCGCGCCCATCAACCCGACCTTGGAGATTTCCTGCATCCACGCAGGGACGGCGAAGTGCCACACAACCGATCCGAGCATGCAGAGAAAAGCGGCCGGCGTTAATACCTTCCAGCCCACGAACATCAGCTGATCCACGCGCAGCCGGGGAAGCGTCCAGCGGATCCACATCTGAACCGCCACCAGCAGGAGACCCTTACCGATCATCCAGATGGGACCGGCCGGAAACGAACCGCCCCAGGGCGCCTGCCAGCCACCCAGAAAGACCACCGCGCCAACCATACTCACGGCAACCATTGCCGCATATTCCGCCACGAAGAAGAAGGAAAACCTCATGCCGCTGTATTCGGTGTGATAGCCCGCAACCAGTTCGGACTCGGCCTCGGGTATATCGAACGGCGTGCGATTGACCTCCGCGAGCGAGGCGATAAAGTAAAGGATGAATGCGAGAAACGTAAACGGATTGCGAAACACGAACCAATGATACAGCGATCCGGACTGCGCCGCGACCAGTTCCTGCGTACTGAGGGTGCCCACGAGAGGGATCACGCTCAAGAATGCCATGGCCACCGGAATCTCGTAACTCACGACCTGCGCCGCCGAGCGCATCGCGCCGAGCAGGGACCACTTGTTGTTGGACGCCCAGCCGGCCATGAGGATGCCCAGTACGCCCAGCGACGAAATGGCGAGAATATAGAATATACCGATATTCAGATCGCTCACGATCAGGTCGCCGCCGAAGGGGATGCACACGAAGACGGCCAGGGTTCCGGCAAAGACCAGCAACGGCGCCAGTATGAACAGGCCTTTGTCCGCCGCCGCAGGAATGATGTCTTCCTTCAGGAGCAGCTTTACACCGTCGGCAACAGGCTGGGCCCAGCCGTGCCAGCCCCCGGTTCGCATCGGTCCCAGACGGTCCTGGATGTGGGCGGATATCTTCATCTCCATGTAAACCATGATGAGCCCGAGCACCGCGACAAGCGTTACCACCACGATCCCGGCGAGCAGCCCCAATGCAAGGGACACCAGGCCGATCGGCACGGCGCTCAGGAAGCCCACCTGATTTACAAGAACCTCCGCTAACTCGAGCATCGGGTACTCCTCGTGAACCTCTATCGGTCGATCTCGCCAAGCACGATATCGATGCTTCCGATGATGGCGATGATGTCGGCCAGATAGTGGCCCCTTGCGAGTTCGTCGAATACGCTCATCACCGTAAAGCAGGGCGATTTCACGCGCACCCGGTACGGCACGTTGGAGCCGTCGCTGATCACGTATACACCCAGTTCGCCCCTGGGGTTTTCGCTGCGAACGTAACACTCCGCGTCTTTGGGGGGCCGCACGTTTCTGGGGACCGCCGCCTGTACGTCACCGCCCTCCGGGAGTTGATCGAGCGCCTGAGACACGATCCTCGCGCTTTGCTCCATCTCGCGAATGCGCACCATATACCGGTCCCAGCAATCCCCCAGAGTCCCCATCTCTCCCGCGCCGCGGGGCACGTCGAATTCGAACCGATCGTATATCGAATACGGTTCGTCCCGGCGCAGGTCCCATTCCACCCCGCATCCCCGAAGGTTCGGGCCGGTAATGTTGTGGCTGTACGCCGAATCCAACGACAGAACGCCGACGTTTGCCGTGCGCTCAATGAAGATCTTGTTGTACGTCAGCAGGTCGTTGTACTCTTTCAGTTTTCCTTCGAAGGCGGCAAGGAAATGCCGGCAGCGCTCCACGAAACCCGGCGGCAGATCGTGAGAGACCCCGCCCACCCAGATATAATTGTACAACATCCGGGCTCCGCACGTCATTTCGAACAGGTCGAAAATATCCTCACGTTCCCTGAAGGCAAACAAAAAGGGCGTAAACGCCCCGATATCCATTCCATAGGTCCCGAAAGAAACCAGGTGGCTGGCAATCCGGTTCAACTCACACATGATAACCCGGATGTATTCCACTCGTTCCGGAATCTCGAGCCCCAGGAGTTTCTCTACCGCCAGAACATACCCCATATTGTTGTTCATCGCCGCCAGATAATCCATCCGGTCCGTGAACGGGATCACCTGTGGATACGGCAGATTCTCGGCGTGTTTCTCGAAGCAGCGATGGAGATAGCCGATATGGGGTTTTGCTTCCTCTACGATCTCTCCGTCCGTCCTGATCTCCAGGCGCAGTACCCCGTGCGTGCTGGGATGCTGCGGCCCCATGTTGATCGTCATCAACTCGCTGTCAAGGTTATCGTCCTCCATTTCCGCTACCGTCGGCAGCCCCGGCCGCTCCACCGTCACCTCTGTCGCCGCCCGTGAATTCTCTGCCATAGTCTATACCTCAACCCGGATGCCGCGATAGTATTCCTGAACCTGGTAATCCTTGCGCAATGGCCACCCTTCCCAGTCGTCGGGGCACAGGATTCGCCGCAGGTCGCTATGACCTTCGAAAACAACGCCGAACATGTCGAACGTCTCGCGTTCGTGCCAGTTTGCCACCCGCCAGACACCCTCCACGGTTGGCAGCCGGGGATCCTCTCTTCCCATTTCCGCCTTCAGGGTAATCTTGTGCCGGTGCGTGGATGAGAACAAATGATACACCAGCGAGAGGTGTTCCGGATAATCCACCCCGCTCAGACACATCAGCGACTCGAATCGCATCGACTCGTCGTCTCGCAGAAAACGACCGATTTCGGCGACTGCCTCGGCGTTCACCCGAATGAACGGATCCACATTTTCGGTAAGATCCAGAACCCGGTCGCCGAATTGCTCTCTCAGCCGTTCGAAGATCTCCTGCGGCGTCATCGTTCACCCCCACAGGGATACCGGTGTTGGCACCCCGTCCTGAAAGGCACTGACCATTCGGCCGCCGATTCATCCCGTCTCGACTGCCGATTCCAGACAATCCATTTCCGGGACAGAACACCGGTTCGCCGAACCTGTTCAGCTCACTTTCGCGATGGAATCGATGCGGATCTTGTCCTGAAGTTTCAGTACGCCCTCGAGCAGGGCTTCCGGCCTCGGAGGACAACCCGGGACGTAGACGTCAACCGGCACGACTCTGTCGACACCCTTCAAGACGTGGTACCCGTGCTGCCAGTACGGGCCGCCGGACGTTGCGCAGCAACCCATCGACATCACATACCTGGGCTCGGCCATCTGGTCATAAAGTTTCTTCACGCGAGTGGCCATCTTCAAGGTAACCGTACCGGCCACAATCATCAGATCGGACTGTCGCGGGGTGGCGCGCGGGACCATACCCAGACGGGACCAATCGTACCGCGACGCCCCGGTGGCCATCATTTCAATGGCACAACACGCCAATCCGAACGTCATCGGCCAAAGCGAGGACAGTCGCGCCCAGTTGACGAAGTAGTCGACCGACGTCACAATGACGTTATCCTGGAAACGACCAGTGAGCTTTCCCATAAACGGGCCTGCCTCCTGAAGCGGTCAGCCAGACTGCGCAGATGGAATACCGTGGGATGCTTCTTGAAGAATCCTGTGAAGCGCTGCGGACGGAAAGGCTCGAACGAGGCGCCTGCAGGAAACCGGAACCGGATCAACCAATCAGGCGACGCGGCTTCCGGCCGCAGGGGCCGGCACCTGCGCCCGCCGCTGCGACACCTTTGGCCGCACCCACTCGAGAGCCCCTTTCCGCCAGGCGTACGCGAGACCGAGCAAGAGTACAACCACGAAAATCGACATCGCGCCGAAGCCGTACCAGCCGAAATCGTTCGCCACAACCGCCCACGGATACAGCAGGACAACCTCCACGTCGAAGATGATGAAATCCAGGGCGATCACATAGAAACGGATATTGAACTGAATCCACGCCCCCCCCACGGGCTCTTCCCCGCACTCGTATGTACTCAGTTTCTCCGCGCTGGGATTCCGGGGCCGGATGAGGCTGCCGATAAACAGATTGACCACGACGAAGAGGGCGCCGATACCAAGAAAAATGAGTACATTGGCGTATTGATCCAGCATGGGTTCCGGACCTCCCGGGGAACGGCGCCGCCAGGCGCGTGCAAGAATGCGCGCCGGCCTTGATTCGTACCTTTCGCGCATTCGAAAGCGACGGCGATAAATTAGCTAAATCCGGTCGCTTCTGTCAAGAGAAAAGCACCCCTCGAACATCGATCCCTCGCCCGCGCGGTTGCCTGCGTGACACGGCACGGGTTAAACTTGACTTTTTCGTACACTTTTAATCTTGACACATGGATGCGGATTGGGTATGTTAAGCCTGAATTCAGGAAACGTTATCGTGGTGTAACATAAACTACAACAAAACTAATGCCCTTTCAAGTCGTGGAAGGAGCGCGGGATGAGCGAGGAAGTTCAGGAACTCGAAGAACTGGCAACGAGAGAGTACAAGTACGGGTTCGTTACGGATATTGAACAGGATGCCGCACCTCCGGGATTGAATGAGGACATAATCGCCTTCATCTCCCGGAAGAAACGCGAGCCCGACTGGCTGTTGGACTGGCGTCTCAAGGCCTATCGGAACTGGCTCGGCATGGATGATCCCACCCGTCGCGGACGGAGCCGGCAGTGGGCTATGGTCGACTATCCGGATATCGACTATCAGAAAATCATCTACTACTCTGCGCCAAAGCAGGCGGAAACGCTCCAGAGTCTCGAGGAGGTCGACCCCGAAATCCTCAGAACGTACGAAAAACTCGGCATTCCTCTCGAGGAGCAGAAAATACTGGCGGGCGTGGCGGTCGACGCCGTTTTCGACAGCGTTTCCGTGGCCACTACCTTCAAAGACAAGCTTTCGGATCTGGGGATCATTTTCTGCTCATTCTCCGAAGCCGTTCAGGACCATCCTGAACTGGTGAGGAAATACCTGGGTTCGGTGGTGCCGTACAACGACAATTTCTTCGCCGCACTCAACTCCGCCGTCTTCACGGACGGCTCATTCTGCTACATTCCCCGGGGCGTGCGGTGTCCAATGGAACTGTCCACCTACTTCCGCATCAACGCTGCCAACACAGGCCAGTTCGAACGAACGCTCATCATCGCCGAAGAAGGGGCTTACGTATCGTACCTCGAAGGTTGTACTGCCCCCCAGAGAGACGAAAACCAGCTCCACGCCGCGGTTGTGGAACTGGTCGCCCTCGACGATGCGCAGATCAAATACTCGACCGTTCAGAACTGGTATCCCGGCGATGAAAACGGCGTGGGCGGAATCTACAACTTCGTGACCAAACGCGGCGCCTGCCGCGGCGTCAACGCCAAGATTTCCTGGACCCAGGTCGAGACCGGATCGGCAATCACGTGGAAATACCCCAGTTGCATTCTCCAGGGCGACAACTCCATCGGCGAGTTCTACTCGGTGGCCGTTACCAGCGGGCGTCAGCAGGCCGATACGGGCACAAAAATGATCCACCTCGGCAAAAACACGCGCAGCACCATCGTGTCGAAGGGCATCTCCGCCAGGAACGGTCAGAACACCTATCGAGGACGGGTGCAAGTGATGAAGGGCGCGTCGAACGCCCGAAACTTTACTCAGTGCGACTCCATGCTCATCGGCGACCGGTGCGGCGCCCACACGTTTCCATACATCGATGTCAGGAACACAACCTCCCAGGTCGAGCACGAGGCATCCACCTCAAAGATCGGCGAAGACCAGATCTTTTACTGCAACCAGCGCGGCATCTCCACCGAAGACGCGGTGTCCATGATCGTCAACGGTTTCTGCAAGGAGGTGCTGGCCGAACTCCCCATGGAATTCGCCGTCGAAGCCCAGAAACTGCTTGGCATCAGTCTGGAGGGCAGCGTCGGTTGAAGCCACGAAGCGACCGGCAGCGAAACTCCCATTACATCCAGGGCTCTCCAGGCGGCCTGAACAAATGGCCTGTCACATAGGTTCTCCAGCACAGCTTGTTGGAACAGTTTACCCAAGGGAATGAGAATGCTAGAAATCAAAGACCTGCACGCAAGCGTAGACGGCACCGGAATTCTTGCCGGAATCGACCTGAATATCCATGCCGGCGAAATCCACGCCATTATGGGTCCCAACGGGTCGGGCAAGAGTACCCTCGCCCAGGTGTTGGCCGGTCGGGAAGAATATGAAGTCACCCGGGGCGAAGTTACCTACGAAGGCGAAGACCTTCTGGATCTGGACCCGGAAGAGCGCGCCCAGGCCGGCGTATTCATGGCCTTTCAATATCCGGTGGAGATTCCCGGGGTCAACAGCGCCTATTTTCTCCGTACGGCACTCAACGAGTTACGCAGGGCGCGCGGCCAGGAGGAACTCGACGCGATGGATTTCCTCGCCCTTTCCCGGGACAAGCTCAAACTCGTGGAAATGGACGAGTCCTTTCTCAACCGGGCGGTCAACGAGGGCTTCTCCGGCGGCGAGAAAAAGCGAAACGAGATTTTTCAAATGGCCATGCTCGAACCCAGGCTGGCCATCATGGACGAAACCGACTCCGGACTGGATATCGACGCCCTGAAAATCGTGGCCGACGGCGTAAACGCGCTTCACAGGAAAAACCCCGGGAGCGCGGTCCTCGTGGTCACTCACTATCAGCGGCTGCTGAACTACATCGTTCCGGATTTCGTGCACGTTCTTCTGAAGGGCCGGATAGTCAAGTCGGGCGGCAAGGAACTCGCCCGGAAACTGGAAGCTGAAGGCTACGATTGGATTCGTGAAGAGTCCACGGCCCGGTTCGCCCAGGCTTGACAGTCCGTTGACAAGAAGCTGTTTTAAAATTA
>CAZKDZ010000311.1:0-8434 GCA_964551635.1 uncultured bacterium
ACGATTTGTCAGAGGCAAACCGAGACCGCCACACGTTCCCAACGAAGTCTGGATCAACCAACCCAAGAACACTCTCGAATGGCAACACGTGCTTCACTAAATTCACGCAAGAGTTGTCTCATTCTTATTGACATGTTCCGAACTTTCCATAGTCTTCCACGTCGCGTCCGAAGAGATGTCGCATTTTGCGACAGTAACCATGACTCCATGCTTGTATTTGCGACTCAGTGTGAGTTGAAGATAGTCTTGTCTATGTTTCGACACAAGCAGCAAAAGTGCTTGTGGATCGTGGTTTCGTGGAACACGCCCTCCGAGGGCGCAATTCATATAAGAATGGGTTTGTCGTTTTTGCCGACAAACCCTCACGTGCACCGATACTCGATATAATATTTCCGCGCCTTAAACTTCCTTCAGGTCAATCCCCTCCTACGTAAGTTCGCTTTCATCGTTCCCACCACCGGTTTCTTCAAGATAAAGCGCTGTGGCTTCCTTAAGGTTTTCCAACGCTTCTTTCGGGGATGCGCCCTGGCTAACCGTACCCAATGCCGGACAATCGGCAACATACAAATCATCCTCTTTTGTAATCACCGCGGTAAAATTTCTCGCAGCCATTGGATCCTCCTGGAGAATCATCCGTCGTACCGAAATCTACGATATTAAAGAAGCGTCGGCGGGCGCTACTGACTGTATCCGGGTCTGATAGCGGATGCATCAAACCTGATAATTCTGTGCAATTGCTTTTCTACAAATCGCACAAATACAGGGGATCACCGCTGTCCAAGAACCGGGGGATTCCTGGAGATGAGGTTCGAAAAATGGATTCGACTGGCGATTGTGCACGGGTTTGACCCGGATAACGAAATCCAGGTTGCCCTGGGTTCACGTTAGTTGCAATACATGTCATTCTAAAGCAGGGTCGAAGCCTCTTTCGCCGCTTCCGTCCCGCGCTGGAGGCGGACGTGCTGCCTCTCAAGTATCGCCACGTGCAAATCGAACTGGGACGATCCCATGCTGCAGTAGATCCTTCGTCGGCCTGCGCTACATGGCAGTCTGCTTTTACGTGTAACGGGCATGTTTCGCCGAATTCGTACGCAGGCCTCCTCTGGATGACAGTTTAGGCGAAGGTGTGGGCTTAGCGTTTCGCCAATGGCTTTGGACGATTTTTCCATCCGTGCATTTTGCGCACTTTCGCGACTTTCCGAGTGAATCAAACCCGTTTTTGGACAGGTGTGACAGGGGATGAATTCAAGCGGCAGCGCCTGACCTGACCGGCGAGGCGCCGTGTGGTCTTCCTACGTCTCTCGTCTACCCTCCGACCGATCTTCAGGCATCCGACGCCGAGCAAACTGTCGCAAAATGCGACAGTGATGGGTTTTTGGTTTCCCCTTTGCGTCTTTGTGTCTTTGTGCCTTCGTGTGAGAAATGGCATGGGGTACGGCAAGTGGGTGGGGTCATTATCGTCGTCCGGCCTCCGCGTCTGCCGCCTTGCGCTTCTCGAAGAACGCCCGGACGTTCGCGAGTTGCTTTGCGTAGAATGCGGCGTCCTCGTTGTCGCGGGACTCCAGCGCGGCGATTGATGCGTCGAACTCCGATTCGCCGGTTTCGTTGTCGCCCGACAGGATCTTCGTCAACCCGATGTATCCTTCGTTCATGGTCCGGCTATCCGGATTCCTGTCGTCCGACGCGCTGTGGTCTCTTGCGGCTACAAATACTGTCAGCGCCTCCGCGTACGAACCGTCCGCGATCAGGTGTGCGCCCAGAAACCAGTATGTATAGGCAAGCTGCGCGCCGGTCGGCTCCAGTTCATGGAGTTGGCGAACGGCGTACCGGGCGAAGGCGAGCCCATGCCGCATCTGCTCGGGCGAAATCTCAACGTCCGGTTCGTCCCAGCCGATCCAGGTGAACGACGCGGCGTTGGTGGCGATCCGCTTGGCGGCGAACCGAAGCTCCCTCGCGGAATTGGCGCCCTCATCGTATTCGCAGGCCTGAGCGAGACAATAGTGGATACCGGCATTGGCGAAGTGGATCACATGCTCAATGGACTTCGCTTTCCAATAACAATCGAGCAGGAGGTCTTCGAAGACCTTCACCATGTCCGTCTCTTCCCAGAGTCCGAACACAAACTCGCTGGCGGCGTAGAGGTCCTTTTCAACGGCCAGAGATTGAACCGCATCGTAAATCTCCTCGCGTGTCACGCGACCTCCCTGTCAGTTACAGTTGATGACTGTCGCCGAATGGCTGACAAAGGCATCAAACATGGATATACAGGATAGGCAGGATGAAAAGCGAAAATCAATAAAACCGAAAAACACGTAAACCTGACGGCGCAAAAGTCGGCGCAGGGCGGTTTGGGGGACCTATCGGATGTCGACACACGGGCACCTCGACAAGCCTACTTCGACACGCTCAGCACGGGCAGTGACCACGCATCGAAAAGCTTCTTCCACAGCCTCACCACAGTGAGTGCACCGAACCGGAAGATTTGTAACGGAGCAGTTGTGCCAATCGGCGTTCCCGGGAGCGAGGCCATCCTGCCCTCGCTCCGGATATTGGTGGATCATTTCGTGAAAGAGGGCAGATTTCCTTAGGTCGCAAGACGCTCGTGTCCGGTGTGGCGAATACAGAGTTTTACCAGGCCCTGTTCCTGGCCTTTTTGCTGCATTCGGTTTTGATCTTGCTCTTTGTTTCTAATCCTCCTTAATCCTGCCTCTGGTTTTTAATCCTGTTAATCCTGGTCGGTTTTGATCCTGATTATCCTGTCCATCCATGTTTCCCCCTTATTTCGATTCCGCGCACCATGACTGGAAATCTTCCAAAGCCATGGCATTCAGGACTTCCGGGGCCGTCAGTCCGCCCTTCCGGCCGGCGCCCAGACCGTATTCCATCTGCTCCAGACCCTTGATGCTGTGAGCATCGGTATTGATGGAAATCTTCACTCCCTTTTCACGCGCGTATCCGATATGCCGCCAGTCCATGTCCAGCCTGCGTGGATTGGCATTCAGCTCGATGGCCGTGTTGGCCGCGGCCGCGGCGTCGATTACCGCACGATGGTCCAGCGGGTAACCCTCTCGCGAAAGAAGCAATCGCCCTGTGGGATGTCCCAGGATATGTACATGAGGATTCTGTACCGCGCGCACGATCCGCTCAGTCGCCTCGGCCTCGGTCATGCCGAATCTGGAATGCACGGACGCCACGACGACGTCGAACTCCGACAGGAATTCGTCCTCGAAATCCAGCCGTCCCTCGCCCAGAATATCCACCTCGATGCCCTTCAACACCCTGATGTCATCGAGTTCATCGTTAACGCTGTCGATCTCCTCCCACTGGGCGCGGACCCTGTCCTCGGTCAGGCCGCCGGCATATGCCGCCGCCTTGCTGTGGTCGCATATCCCTATGTATTCGTAACCCAGATCGGCCGCCGCTTTCGCCATCTCCCTCAACTCCGCCCTGCCGTCGCTGTGCCGCGTGTGTACGTGAAGTGTACCTCGCAGATCCGCGCGCGAAACCAGCGTCGGGAGCCCCCCTGTTCCGGCCAGCGAGACTTCGCCGGCTCCCTCGCGCAGTTCCGGAGGGATTTCGGACAGTCCCAGCGCTTTGTATAACGCGGACTCGTCTTCACATGGGATTCGACGTTCGCCGTCGAAGAGACCGTGCTCGTCCAGCTTCAGTCCCAATTCGGACGCTCTGTCGCATATTTGCGCGACGTGCGCCTCGCTTCCGGTAACGCGATGCAGCGCCGTCGCGAACCCCGGACCCTCCACCATCCACAGGTTTGCCCGCATGCCGGACTTCAACGCTACACTCACCCGCGATTCTCCGGCATCGACGACCTCATCCACTTCTCCGTAACCTGTAAATGCACCGGACAGCGCATCGGGGTCCTTTGTACTTGCCACGAGATCGAGTTCGGTGTGCGCTTCCATGCGGCGTCGTATCGATCCGGCCACGGCCACCCGGTCCACGTTCGCCCGGTCCTCGAGGAACGCCAGAATGGCTTCCGCGTCATTGCCCGCGTAATCGCACAGGAACCGGCCCCGGTGCTTCTGTATATATTGAATGCCGTGGGCGATCCGTTCGGCGGTCTTGCGGCCAAATCCGCTCATTGCCTCAAGATCGCCTGAGTCGCAGGCTCTGGATAGCGCATCGACGTCCACGATTCCCAGTTCTTCGTAGATCGCGCGGACTCTCTTGGCGCCGAGACCCGGAATCTCAGTCATTTCCATCAATCCTTCCGGGACGGATGCCTTCAATTCCTCCAGGCCGGGCAGATGCCCGGTTTCTACGAGTTCGCCGATCCGCCCCGCGAGACCCTTCCCGATGCCCCGGACCGAATCCAGCTTTCCCTCCGCCGCCAGCGCCGCAACCGGCTCACCGAGGGAATCGATTGCCCGTGCGGCGTTGGCGTACGCGCGTATGCGAAATCCGCCGTCGCCGTTCAATTCCATCAACGTCGCCATCTCTTCCAGGACTTCCGCAACCTCCTGGTTGTCCATAATCCCTCCGTGATTCGCTTGCAGGCGGCGGTACGTTCCCTCACGCGGCGATCTACTCCCGCGTCGCGGCCCGGGTGCTTCCCACGTCGTCCAGCAGCCGGTTGTTCTTCCGGATATAGTAAGGCGTGAGGGCGAATGCGATCATATTCACCAGCAGGCTCAGAATCGCCAGGACCTCGTGCAGGATCTGATAGAAGGTACGGCCCCCTTCGCCGCCGCTCCACAGCAGGTCGGCGTGGGCGCCTCCGCCGATCATCGCTGCCGCCATAATCAGCAGGATACCGAGCGTCAGAAGATAGAAGAAACTGCCCTTGAACGCGCGGGCGCGGGCAAGAAACTCCGCATTCAGGCCTCGCTCCCGGACCTCGGCCTTGATCGCGGAACCCGTTCCCATAAAATAAAACATCGTCGTCGTCTGCGTCAGGACCGTGAGAAACGCGGCGAGAAGCCCCACCTTCAGGTGGGCGCTCACCGACACCGACATCAGGTCGAAACGCGACGCGTATCCCATCCCGAAACTGACCAGCAGCAGCGGGACATTCACAACGAGCATGCCCAGAATGGCCGCCTGCATCGTTGTCGATCTGACCCCCTCGGAAGCACCCGGACGTTCCGACCCGGTTCCCACCGCGGACCTCCCCTTATTCACTGTAGACCTGACATCAAGAAGTCAACGCAATATGCGTGGATGTTCAATCATGCTTACCTGTATACGGTAATACGTTGGAATCCCCCCACCGCATCAGCTGTCGCCGCCCCCTTCGACAAGCTCAGGACAAGACTCAGGGACCACGTGCTCAGGGGACGGCTCGGCTTCTGCGACTCCCCCTCAAGGGGGGAGTGATCGGTACATCAAACCGGTGCGCGTGTTCCCTGCCAGATATAAGGTCGCGGTTGAGCAAAGCGATGCTGGGTCACAAAAAACCCACGAGGTTTCCACACCCGGATCCAGCGAAACCCGCTCGTGATTTCTGTGGACATTTGGGTCGCAGGATTTATCTTCTACGCCGTTCGCAGGAATATAGACAGAGAATGCAACGGCGTCAACTTCCTCCCATTTGCGGAAGCCGCAGGAAAGCACTACCATGGCGACAAAGTTGAAGGTGGCGATAGCCGGACTTGGCCGGGCCGGATGGTCCATACACTTCAATAAACTCAAGGATGCGCCGAGTTTCCAGCTCGTCGCCGTTATCGACCCGCTCCCCGATCGTCTCGAGGAGGCGGCTGCGCTATCCGGCTGCCGGTCATACAGGACTCCCGGAGCGTTCTGGAAGAAAGAACGTCCTGACATACTGGTCGTGGCCACGCCGACAAGACTCCACGAACGCCACGCCCGGCGTGCGCTCAGCGAAGGCTGTCACGTCATCCTCGAAAAGCCGATGACCACCACCCTCAGGTCGGCCGACCGGATCATCGAAGAGGCCCAGCGGCACGGCCGCCTCGTGCTCGTCTACCAGCCGCATCGTCTTGCTGCTGAAACCCAAACTCTCAGAAGGATCCTGGACAGCGGAGTCCTCGGCCCGATCTACCTCATCCGACGGTCGTTGACTCGTTACGTACGGCGCAGCGACTGGCAGAGCCTGCGCAAACACGGCGGCGGAATGCTCAACAACTACGGCGCCCACTATATCGACCAGTTGCTGTACATCTCCGATGGCACGCCCGTGGTCGATATGCAGTGCAATCTCTGGGCCGTTGCGACGCGCGGAGACGCGGACGACGTGGTCAAGGTCTGGCTCAGGACCCGTCAGAACCAGCTCCTCGATCTGGAGATCAATCAGGCGGCGGCGCTGCCGCTCCCGCCGTGGCACGTGTGCGGGCGTTACGGAACCCTCGTCCAGTCGGAAGACGCGTTTCATATCCGGTATTACAATCCCGAACAGGCCCCGGAACTGAAGGTCTTCGACGGCGCGGCTCCCGGGCGCAGCTATGACAACAAGGACCGTCTCCCATGGCGGGAAGAGACGGTGCCGATCCGCTCGGAAGCCCAACTCGATTTTTACGCGAACATCCATGAAACGTTGACGGGAAGCGCGGAACCCCACGTCAAGACCCGGGAGTCACGCGAACTGATTCGCGTCATCGAGCAATGCCGGAAACGCGCCGTATTCAGAAAGGAAAGCGATGCGTAAATCTTCTCGTGCTTTTCTCGAATCCATGCTCAATGCGCCCGGTCCATCCGGGTACGAAGGCCCCGTCCGCGACGTCTGGACGGCGGAAACGAAGAAATACGCGGATAAAGTCACCGTTGACGCCCACGGCAACGCGATTGCCGTCCACAACGCCAAGGGCAACCCGCGAATCATGCTGGCCGGGCACATGGATGAACTGGGATTCCAGGTCAACCATATCGACGACAGCGGATTTATCTACGTCAACGCGATCGGCGGCTTCGACACGAATATCATCCCGGGCAGGAAAGTCCGCATCCACACGTCTTCCGGCGCCATTCCCGGCGTATTCGGCAAGAAACCGGTCCATCTGATGACGGATGAAGACCGGAAGAAGACACCCAAGATCCACGATCTCTGGATCGACATCGGCGCAGCGGACGGGAAGGAGGCCTGTAAAGTCGTCGACATCGGCGATCCCGTCACATACGATCCCAATTTCGAGGTTATCCGGGGGGACCTGGCCGCCTCCCGCGCTTTCGACAACAAGATGGGCGCTTACGTCGCGGCGGAGACCCTGCGCTGCGTTTCCCGGTCCGGAAAAACGTCCGGAGCCGCCCTGTTCGCCGTTGCCACCGTCCAGGAGGAGATCGGACTTCGAGGCGCCAGGACCAGCGCGTACGGAATCAACCCGCATCTCGGCATCGGCCTGGACGTCGCGTGCGCCACCGATCATCCGGACGTCGACAAAAGACGGGACGGCGATCTGAAGGTGGGGGCCGGCCCTGTCATCGCCCGTGGAGCGAACATCAATCCCGTTGTCTTCAAACGCCTCGTTGACGCGGCGCAAAAGGCCGATGTGCCCTATCAGATCGAAGCTGCGGCGGGAGGGACCGGAACGGACGCGAACGCCATCCAGCTCACGCGCGCCGGCGTGGCCACGGGCCTCGTCAGTGTAGCGCTTCGTTATATGCACACGCCCGTGGAGATTCTCTCGCTGAAGGACCTGGACCGGACCGTAGCCCTGCTCACCGAATTCATCCTGGCAATCACGCCGAAAACCCGATTCATACCGTAACAGTCCGCGAAGCCGGAGGCCAAATGAAACTCTCCTGCACGTCAGTCATGCTTCCTCGCTGGGACCTGGACCGCACCTTCGACAAGCTGGCCGAACACGGGTACGACGGCGTCGAGCTGCGCTGCCGCTTCAACCCCGAAGACGATGCCGAAGAACCCTCGTTCTGGGGCCGTCACCTGTCCGATATCAGCCCCGACAACATCATTCAGAAAACCGAAACAATCCGCGCGGCCGAGAGACGGACCGGCATCAGGGTGATCGCCCTGGCCCCGAACGTGACGCTGGAAGATTCCGAAGTCGTTGAGAAGCTGTTCCGGGGCGCCGCCGCGCTGAATCCGGACAACCCGCCCATGATCCGCATCGGCGCTCCCAGGCACGACCGGACGCAGCCCTACTGGCCGCAGTTCCTGAATGCAAGGGCGGGATTCGCGAATCTCGCTGAGACCGCACGCGCCTATAACGTCAAAATCCTCTACGAGATTCACGTGGGGACCGTAGCCGTCACCTGTTCACGCGCCATCGAACTGCTGCGCGACCTGGACCCGGACCGGATCGGCGCCATCTACGATATTCCGAATATGCTGCGCGTGGGCCTGGAGGACACACGCATGGGCATGGAGCTGCTTGGCCCCTATCTCGCCCATTGCCACATTGGCAACGGCAGACCCGTCGTTAGCGGCCGCGACGATACGGGCGCCCAGGTCTGGGAATGGGACTTCGCCGACATCCGGGAGGGTATCGCCGACGTCGGC
>CAZKDZ010000312.1:0-49687 GCA_964551635.1 uncultured bacterium
AACTCATCGACAGAATTCAAACCTTCACCGACAACTACAACGAGACGTCCAAACCTTTCGTCTGGACCGCCACCGCACAATCGATCCTCGAAAAAGTCGAACGATTATGTAAAGCTATTTCTGGGACAGGACACTAGGACACTGTACGTGAACTGAAAAAATGTCCTTCATGACGACCATTTCGGCCTGTTTCGAAGGGTTTCGTCGCGGTGCCGCATTGTGGCTCTTGCGGAATCGAGGTTGATTCCAGCCACGGATTTTTCGCGTATTTCGTCGTCTCGCCTTTTCTTCTTTCGTTCTTCGTTTTTTCGCGTTTTTCGTATTCTCGTAGTTTCGCCTTTCGCAGTCTCGTATTCTCGCAGTTTCGTATTCTCGTATTCTCGTAGTCTCGCCTTTCGTAGTTTCGTAGTCTCGTATTCTCGTAGTTTCGTTTCTTCGCGTGTTTCGTAGTCTCTGATGTTATTTTCCAAGTAGCTTCTGAAGGGGGTGGTTCTGATGAAGGACGTGTTCTCAGAAGCCCTGGATATGATTTCGTCGGGAGAGAATGCGGCGTTGTCAACGATTGTCTCCAGCAAGGGTTCCCTGCCGATGAGCAAGAAGGCCAAAATGCTCGTGCGTCCCGATGGCGAGATCGTAGGGACGGTGGGCGGCGGCTGCCTCGAGGCTGATGTCTGGGCCGAAGCACGGGAAGTGATGGATACGGGCGTACCCACGCTTCAGCGGTTTATACTCACCGAGGAACACGCCGGCGAAAACGGATTGAATTGCGGCGGCAACGTCGAAATCTTCACGGAGCCGCTGTTCAGGGGCCGTTCCGAGACTGTACTCGAGGCGGTGGCCAAGGTACGCAAAGCCAGGGAATCGGCGGTGCTGGCCACCCTCGTGTCCGGAGGGGATCCGTCGAAATGGAGTGCAAAGCTGCTCGTCCGCGCCGACGGGACGTCGGTGGGGTCGTTGGGATGGCCGGACGCCGACGCCGCAATCCTTAGCGAAGTCGCTGAAATGGAGACGATTCCCGAGGACCTGCTCGAGGTGGTTTCGCTGGACGCGGACGAATCCGCAGGCCCGCTGAAGGTCTTTATGGAGTCGATCTGCCCTGAGCCCACGCTCTACCTCTTTGGAGGCGGGCACGTTTCGTTCGCCATCGCCCGTATCGCGTTCACCGTGGGCTTTCGAATCGTCGTTATCGACGACCGTCCCATGTTCGCCAACAGGGAGCGATTTCCCATGGCGGACGAGACGCTCACGCTGGAAATGGAAACGGCGTTCGAACACCTGCAGATCGACGATCTGTCCTATATTATCGCGGTGACCAGAGGACACCAGCACGACAAGCCGATTGTGGAGCAGGCGGTATGGACCGATGCCGCCTACATCGGCATGATTGGCAGCAGGCGCAAGATCGCGTTGATGTGGAAGGAACTGGAGGCGAAGGGAATCAGCAGGGAGCGCCTTGAGGAGATTCACGCGCCTATCGGACTGGACATTGGCGCGGATTCCCCGGAGGAAATCGCCATCAGCGTGGTTTCCGAACTCATTCAGGCGCGCCGCTCCGGAGGCAAGCCCGCGCATGGGGCAAGATCGCTTGCCGGAGGCCCCGCGGTATCGTGAGAAGGAGACTTGAGAAACGCATTCTGCCGCACCGCACCTGTATCGCGCCCTCTTCCGTGAACCATTCCTTTCTAACCATGAGCGAAAGTCCGGCATCGAGGGCATAATATGGGAAATTGATCTACCCTTCTTCCTTCTTCCATTTTCCTTCTTCCTTCTTCCTTTTTTTTTGTAGGCGCATTCGGCCGTTCGGGTTGGCGTTTAACGCCAGGATCCCGAACGGCGTCTTTTTTAATTGTGCGATATATTATTAAAAAACCACTATTTATTTACAGATTCGGTTTCTGGCACGGCATTTGTTCTGTCTACAGGCAACACGGAGAAGAACATCCCGGGGTGGAAATACCCGATCAGCTACCGAAAGGAGACCGGCATGGCCGCAGGGACACTGTCGAGGATCGCGAATATCATCAGAGCGGACGTGGATGATCTGCTGAACCGGATGGAAGACCCGGAAAAGATGTCGCGTCTGATGATGACGGAAATGGAGAACGCCGTCAACGATGCCGTTGCCGCCGTGGCCGATTCCATAGCCGGCAAGCGACTGCTCGAACGCCGGGTGAAGGCGCGGAGGGCGGACGCCGAGGCCTGGGACCGGACTGCCGAGCGGTCCGTTTCACGGGGCGACGACGACCTCGCCCGACTGGCGCTCGAGCGAAAGGCCGAGGTGGAGGCGGAAGCCGAAGAGCTTGGTAAAGCGCTGGCCGAGGCAGAGAACGTGACCGTCCAACTCGAGCGGCAATGCGCGCGTTTGAAGGTTCGCCTCAACGAGGCCAGGGCGCGTCAGAGGAACCTCGTCGCCAGAAGCCGCGCGGCAAGAGGAATCGATTCAGCCGCAGGTACCTCGGTTCGGATTCACGAAGAGGCGTTTGAGCGTTTCGACGCGCTCTGCAGGCGGGTAGACCACGATGAAGCGGCGGCCGAGGTTTACGAGGAAATCGCCGGAAGCAACCCGGATGCGGACGAACGGCTCGAAGAGTTAGCCCGGAAGGAACGGGTCGACGCGCAGTTGAGCGAGATGAAAAACCGGTTAGAGGCAAGAGGTGAGACGTAGAGGGTAGAAAAAAGGCGGGTAGAGGTAAGAGGGTAGACGGTAGATGAAATCCTTGCCCGATATTTTATTTCTTACTTGCCTCCGGCACGAGAGGAAACCTCACAGGGCAGGAAATCTCTAACGTCTTCCGTCTCACGTCTCCCCACATCTGATGGTCCGGGGAGATGTGGCTTTTGATTTTGTTTTTAGCTGACCGCTGACTGCTGATCGCTGATAGCTTTTCTTTGGGAGGACAATTCGATGGTCAAATTCCTTGGGTTCTGCCTGCTGGCTGCAGGAGGGTTGGTTGCGCTGTTTCTGCTGGGCGGACTCATCGGAATCGCGCTGGGGCTGGTCTGGTTCGCGATCAAGCTCGCCGTTCCGATCTTGTTGATCTATCTGGGCTACAGGTTGCTGGTTCGCGACAGACATCGAATCGCATATTAGCAGATCGGTTTCGAGTCACTTGATCCCGATATTTCAAAAAACCGTTGGTACCGATGTTCGTTTTGAGTATTTTGGAGCATCGAATGCCGGCGGTTTTCTTGTGCCTGCAAGTGATTACATGACGTATGCGAATCAGGGAGACGGCAATGTCCGTTGCTAAGAAAAAAAGCCCCACGACGCCTGACGACGTGGCGTTTTACCGGGAAAACGGGTTCATAAGGTATCCGGAGTTTTTTTCGAGAGACGAAGTTGCCGCGCTAGGGGATGCCATCGACCGGGCTATCGAGACCAACAGGGAGCGAATTGTCGGTGCACCGGACGGCGGCCGGACTTCCGAGGCGTACGAAAAGGTCTTCAACCAGATGGTGAACCTCTGGACGGATTTTCCGGACGTGAAAGACTATGCGTTCAACCACGCACTGGCCGAAGCCGCCAGGCGACTCTCGGAGTGCCGCCACGTGCGGATCTATCACGACCACGCCATGGTCAAGCCCGGCGGGTCCGGAAGCCGCGCGACCAACTGGCATCAGGATCTGCCGTATTGGCCGATGGAGCCGGACGGCGCGCTATCGGCCTGGGTAGCAGTGGACGACGTAACGGTCGAGAACGGGTGCCTTCACTTTGTTCCCGGCTCCCACAAGCTGGGCCCGCAGGAACCGATCGCGCTGGGGGTGGCGGGAGAGAGCATCGTGGACAAGATGGCGGAGAAGGGGCACGCGGTGGCCGAACCCGTCGCGATGGAAATGCCCGCGGGCGGGGTGACCTTTCATCACGGCTGCAATTTCCATCACGCGGGCGCCAACCTGACCGACAGGCCGCGCCGTGCGTTCGCCGTGATATATATCCCTGACTACGTTCGCTTCACGGGAGGCAAGGACGCGGCCGGCGCGGCGGATGAAATGACTCCGGGGGGATCCTGGGAACACCCTGTACATCCAATCCTGGCCGGTCCGCAGTAAAGCGGTTTCACGGGGTCGCCGAACCTTAAGGGGTATATGACATATGCTGACCGATGCACAGATCTTTGAATTTCACGAACGAGGATTCCTTAACGGCGGGCGCCTGCTGGACGATGGGCAGGTCGAGACGCTGCAGCGTGAACTGGACCGTGTGATCGCGGACCGGGACCGGACGGACGTTCCGCAGCCCGTTCATCTGCGAAATCTGAATCAGAATCCGGAAACGCCCGTCTGGCAGATCGTCAATATCTGGGCCGCGAGCGATCCGTTTCGAAAACTCACAGGCATGCGCAAGGTCGTGGAGGAGGTGGCGCAGCTGACGGGAGCGAAACGGCTCCGCGTGTGGCACGATCAGGTCCAGTACAAGCCGGCGGAGCGCGGCGGCGTCACCATGTGGCACCAGGATGCGCCGTTATGGCCCATTCTCGCGCCGATGACGGAGGTGAGCGCCTGGGTGGCCCTGGACGACGTTGACGAGTCGAACGGATGTATGAGCATGGTCCCGGGGTCCCATCTATGGGGAAACCAGATCGACTTCATACGGTCGGTCGAGAACTACGACGACATGCCGGGGGAGTGGAACGGACACCGCGTGGAAATCGTCCGGTGTCCTGTGGAAAAGGGCGAGGTGCACTACCACCACGCGCTGACCTGGCACGGATCCCACGCCAACACGAGCAACCGCCCCCGCCGCGCCATCGCCATCCACTACATGACCCACGAGACGCGCTACGTGGCCTCCGGACAGCACGTGATGAAACCCTTCGTCGAGGTCGAAGACGGAGCGTTGATGGAGGGAAAACACTTCCCGCAGATCTGGCCGTAGACAGGAAGGCTGTCGAATGGCCGAGGGACTAAGACGCGTGGTCATTGAGCTTGTCGAAATGCCCGCGCTTCAACTCGCTCGTTTCCGTAAGCGCCTCCCGAGCGTCACCAGTGTTTTTTACCGTAGCGCGAACTCGCAGTTCGCGCACGCTGACTTCGCGCCCTCACCTCATCATCACTCCCCCCTTGAGGGGGAGTCGGCAAGCCAAGGGCGTCAGCCCGCAGGCGCGCCGGTGGGGGGACCTTTAGCCTGCCCCGAGCCTGTCGTCGGTACGCCTCCTGAGCCGCTCCCTGAGCCGTTGTCCTGAGCCTGCCGAAGGGTTGTCGAAGGGTCGGCGAAGGAGTCGAAAATCACACAAGGGCTGGCAAAACACCGTCATTGCGTGGGCTGAGCTTTTTTCATTCTGAAAGGGGTGGATTTTGTGTTTGTTCTTACTGAGGCGTTCAAGAAATGGCAATTTGAGAGAGGTATCAAGAGGGGTCATAAGGAACGGGATAAATTGGTGATGCAGTGGTTCGAAATCGAGAAAGAAAAGGGACCTGAAGGATTTCAGTCACTGCCGCCTTTTCTCGATAACGGACACACTCAGTAGGCCATACAGCCTTTCAGATTCCTGAATGTCGACAAGATCTCGCTAACGTACAGGTGGCGATGTTTTTCAATTCGTATTTTGTACACGAATCGTCGAAGCAGTCGACCCACTTGAAGTCTCAATGATCAACCCCCACCCGTCAGTTGATGAACCTTCGGATTAAGGCGTAAATTCCCGGGGAGTATTGCGGATGCTCGAAGAATACGAGAACATCGACAATATCGAATTGATTCGAAACAATCTTCGACATATCAATGCTGAACTCGATTCGACCAAACCAAGTCCTATGCGGATCGCAAAAGAGAGTCACCAACTACTCTCCCGCATGATGGTCGAAGTGCTCCGCGGAACTTCAAACGCGCCCATCCTCGGAAGGCCTCAAAAGAATAGGAGATATTGGTACAAAAAGGGGAACGATCCCTGGATGGTAATCCAGAAGGAAAGAATCGAGGGATGCTGCAGGGCGTGGAGATACTCTGAGCCAGCCTCCGGTTCTCCGCCGTGTAATCGCGAGCGAAGGGGCTCCAATCAGGAACGAAACGACTTCCTGGTTGGATTCTATGACCTCTTGGCGATGATCCAGGCGCAGTGCTTCATGCATCGCTACGTCCATAGCGAGGTCGTTTCCGTCTCGGACACGGAAATGCATCTGCTCGAGTGGCTCCATGAGGAAATACGAAACGACTTCGAGCATTTTATCCCAAAGAAGCTGCTGGTCTGCACAGATGATTGTCTGCGTGCTGGCGAACTCTGTCTGCGGCTCGCAATGGATTTACTCACTAAGTCCAATAATGTCAATTTCCTGCTGGTCGGATTGGAAGGCCTACGAAACGAGCTTTCTTCAACACTTGCTTCTCTTACAACGCGATCGGAATGGTTTCCACAAGAGTCCACCGACTTTGAAAGACAAGGAACGATACACGGCACGTGAAGCTCGAAGGGCGAAAAGACGAGATTCTTCGACGGAAGGTGGGGGACTGAATCATCAAGGATACGAAGAGTAGTGAGAGCCGGGAAGGATTCACAAACACCGAATTCGAACACGAGTTGTTCCAAGAGCTTAAGTGGAAGCATCTTTCAGAAGTTCCCGACTGCCCCATCGCTTCGTTTTGCGACCTGTTGAAGGAAGTTAGAGCAGGGAGTTTTCTCGTCTCGGTGGATTACATAGCCGCGAATAGGCTCGCACTCATGCCGTCCAGCCCGATTTTTTCGTTTGCTTCGGCCATTATCAGTTGGGTTCCCTATCTGGTCGCCGTGGCTTGTCTACCTGCTGCGTACCTGGTTGGCGACGGCTGGGTCATCGCTGGTGTTCCGTTGTCATTGATCGCTATGTACATTTCGACCCCCGTCAACCCAGTGCGGCGGTACATAACGCTGATTGGAATTCTTGCGGTCGCGGGAGCCTTGTGGTTCGGGTCGCATTCCGCGATGACGCCGGCAATCCTATGCGTTTCTTACGCGGTTTCGTTTTCTGCCATCCGATTCCTCTACTTTCTGAATTCACGGAGGCTCACACGTGCGGCACTCGGCTCCGAACCCATTTTCCTCTGGCTGCTTGAGAACCGACATTCTTACTTAATTAACACCAGTACCGACGAGATTTTTTGGGGCGAACGAGAAGAATAGTGGGCACCTGTATAGATTTGGCTGACTCTAAATGTACCGCGATCGTCAAGGATGCTTCGAAGGTGGAGGACTTCGGCAGGCGAAAGATGGACTGGCGCCAGACTTCCGCGCGGGTATATTGCAGGAAGGGAATTGGCAGGTTTGGTCAAACTGAAGCCGTGATGAGAAGAGCCCAATGGAAAGTCAGCAACCGATGGGCTTCCGCGACGTTGCCTTTGTCGATTTATGGACCGTCTGGTGGTAACTGAATTGCTGCTTTTCGTCGGACCGAAATTCAAATGTCGCTAATCCGCCCAGATGGACCGTTCAGTACGGACCTGCCGTAGGTTCATTTGATTTCTTGGTTATTTTGGTGGTGTAACTCACTTTCCGCATTCATTCCGTATCTTGTCCAGCGTCAGCTACCTGCGCCCCGATGCAGGCGGACGGGACCCTGGAGAGTATTCGCAATCGCATCCCTGGCAACGCGTGCTTGTGCAGTACCGGGTAATTCGGCTTAGCGAGTTGGATGGCCAACGCGTTCTCGACGCGGCACACGAGGGACTGCTCCCCTTCGCGCCGTTGATGAAGCCACCCGACAGGATGGCTTCACGGACGTGGTTGCGTCATTGTTTGCACACCGCTCACGCGCGTCCGATGGCGCCGCCGGCAAGAGCGGATTTTCTCGCAGGTATGTCGCTGCTGAGCGGATTGGTATTCGCACCGGAAACCATATCCGATATCATTTCGAAGGAGGGCATGATGGATCTCATACGCGAATCATCCTTTGCCCAATACCTCACCCGACAGGGCATCGAGCAAGGGATCGAACAAGGACTCCGTGATAGCATCCTCGCCGTCCTGGAGGTCCGGTTCGATCTCCCTGCGTCGCATCCATACGTCACGCGGGTCGGGAACGTCGACGACGCGCAGCGACTCAAGGCGTTGCACCGCGCTGCGGTTCAGGTATCCGATCTCGACGCGTTCGGTAAATTGTTGGATGAAGAGCCGGAATGAACTCCATCCTCTGAATTCTGGTTGTGTGTAACAAAAAAACAGGACAACGCACGCTAAGGGTGCGTTGCCCTGTTCTGATTTTGACAGTAGATTCAGGCGGGATTTGGTTTTTTGCAACTGCCTACGGAAGGTTCAGATCTTGTACAGGAACTGCGTCGCTGTGGCTTGATTGCCAACCAGGGAGCACGCTCGCAAGCTGCATGAATATTGTCGGACGAACTAAGGAAGGATATTTGTGTTCGACAGATCATCGTCGGAAACAGATGGATATAAAAGGGTGGGATAGTCAACTTTATATTTTACAGATATTTGTTGTTAAATTATGTTCTTGTGAACACTTGAATATTAATAAAGGATCTATTAAAGCGGTTGTGTCCTGAATTCCCTGTTTCGGCAGAGCAATGTTTGTTAGAACAATTCTCAGGATCACTTATGCCTACCAAAAACGTCACTGTCCTCTTCGATGAGTCCGGAACGCCACAGATTGTTGGCAAGCATCGAAAGGAATGGTTTCTTGGTTGTGGTGTCCGGTACGAGCAATCGGCAGAGATCGAAATCTTCGCCAGATGCAACGAGGCGGCAGGACTGTCCAAAAACAGGCCGATGAAAAACCACCGGATCTCGATCGATCGCGTCATTCGAATAGCCAGAATTCTGACGGATTTACCACTGTCGATTAATGTATCGGGTATAGATACGACGGATCCTGAGTTTCGCAGAATTGTGAAGGATTATATGCGGTTCGGTAGAAAAACCAGGGCGATACATCGGCCGGAAGTCCGTGACCGCTCAATCGGACAAATCATCTATTCTCAAGTTCTTGACCATTGTCTTTTTCACTCAATTTCCGGATATTTCGAGGACGGTAATAACGATGCGCACGTTTCTGTGTTTATCGATCACTGGTCTGTTCCCAAGGACGACGTTGGCGTCTACCTTGAAGAGAGAGTTACATCCCTGCATCGAAGAATATCGTCACTGTGCTCGAAATATCACAGGGGCCGACCGCTTTCAATCGGGCGTATAGAATTGCTTAAGGACGATACCGATCAAAAGCGATTCGTCGATGTCGTCGCCAGCGTATTCAGCAGGGCATTCCTGAGATCGGACAGTCCGAGATATTCTCGCGAAGCAATGGATATCCTCGTAGAATCCGGAAGGGCGAACTTCAGCGACGCGGCCGGATACTCAATGGGTCTGATGCAGACGATAATGGACCTCCGAAGCCGTAACTAAAATTGCCAATTTGAGCGAGCTTTGTATCAGGATCTTTGATCTGTACCCGGACTGGTTTGGAGATTGAATTCTGAAGGATTTCGATGTGTAACAGGAATTCTCCGGGAGGTTCCACAATCCTCGGCAATAGAGAAAGCCCAACGGCTCGCACAACGCCGTTGGGCTTCTTTGTGTTTCTTGATTGCTTTATTGGATTTGCGAGGAGTCAGGGCGATCCCGTTTCCTGCAGATCGGCCCAGGGCTACGTAGAATCTGATCAGCCGATCTGTCCCGGCCGAAAGGTCTCCATATCGAGTTCGTTGATTGCGCGGTAGTGTTTTCTGTTTGCCGTGCAGAGTGTCTTGTGATGTTCGACGGCGGTTGCTGCGATCAGGGCATCCGCCAGGGAAAGCGCGGTCTTGAAGGTATATTCTTCCATATAAACTGTTGCTCTGTGTCCGATGTTTTCCGTGAGCGGCAAAGTCTGAAAGGCGTGATCTTTCAGGAAGTACTTGATTTCCCTCAATTCCTGCCGATTCCGCGCACCCTGGATCAATTCCGCGTA
Organism: uncultured bacterium; assembly: GCA_964551635.1. Classification (GTDB taxonomy): domain Bacteria; phylum Latescibacterota; class UBA2968; order UBA2968; genus JAAXHE01. The sequence continues at coordinate 9,871 of CAZKDZ010000312.1, forward strand.
CGTAACGAGCGATATCCGACGTTCATCTTGCTCTTCAACAAGTTGCGCAGCCCCTTGATGGCCCCTGAAGACCCAGATCAAAACGTCGGTATCAAAGATCATCCAGCCGGCCTTTTCTCAGATTCCGGACGGTTGCGTCCACGTCGGCCATATCACTCCTGTCCCGCCACATCCCGAAGGCTGAATGGTCCTCCACTGATTTTTCCGTTTGCTGCCGGCTGGGCGTCAGGATTGCCTTTTCCTTGCCACGGTAATAGATGGTGACGGACTCGCTGCGGTCGAGCGCGAGCAAGACGTCTCGCATGCGTCGTCTCAAGTCGAGAATGGTTGCTTTCATGGCACCTCCTCAAAGTGCACACATAATATGTGCAATTCAGGAATGAATGTCAAGCCGGAATACGATCGCGGAACGGCGTCGAATATGACTACGCTTGATCGAAACCTCGAGGCCTCAATCCTGTCCATCCATGTAATCATGATACGGTTCAGGCGCCGTAGTAGGCTTCGACGGGGATGCCGGGAAGGATCTCGCGAGTGGTTTGGGCGATGCGGTCGACTTCGGCGTCGCTCAGGGCGGCGACGTACGGTTCGGCGGGTGTTCGCGCTACGGTGTAGATCTGGATGTTCTTGAGCTGCCCACCCTGTTCCAGGACCTCGGACAGAACGTTGCAGAAAGCGAGGATTTCGGCGTCGGGCGGCGGCTGTCCGTGAACGCGCATGAACAGGCTCTGGATCACCAGGGGCCATCTTCTCGCGGCCAGTTTCAGATTGTCCACAATGCGTTCGAATGAAATGCGCGTGCGTTCCACCAGATGGTAGTATTCTGCCGTACCGGCTTCCAGCTTCGCCCAGATTTCGCCGTTGTTCCTGTGCATGACTTCAAATGCGTCCAGGACCGCCGGGACGTGAAAGCGGGTGCAGTTGGTGATGGCGGTGATTTTGACATCCGGCAGGTCGAAAGCGCGTTTGACGTCCGCGGTCTTCTTCACAATTTCCCGAAACCGGGGATAGGTTGTGGGCTCGCCGTCGCCGGAAAACGCGATATCGTTGATCCGTTTCAGGCCGTCTGGAATGTCCCGGAAGGAAGGGTGTTGAAAGAGGCTGCCGGAGAGCGTGTCGTCTAGCAGGGCGGTAAGTTCACGGATGATCCGGTCTTCGTCCACCTTGCGCAGCACGGGCGCGACCGTGCGGTCCACCTGACAGTAGATGCAGTCGAAGTTGCAGATCTTGTCCGGGTTCAGATTGATGCCGACTGAGATGCCGCCGGAGCGCCGCGAGAGTACGGGATAGACGTACCTGCTGTTCTCAAAACGCCTTGGATGGGAGGTGACGGCACGGCGCACGGCCGATTCGCCGGATGGAGTCGAGGTCGTTTCTTTTTCATCCATGGGGATTGCGCATCCTCGTAGTTTCCAATGACAGCGTTGGTCGAAGGGGCATGCCCTGCAGAAGTACCCCAATATACCAAAATTGACCGGTTTGCGCACATTTCAAACGGTTTTCGGCGGGATTGCCCGCGGCGCCGTTTTCCACTTGTGTCTAACGGCGAAAATCAATACCTTTTAGGCCGTGAGAAGGAAGAGGTAGGACGGGAGACGCGGGCGACGCCAAGGGTCGCCCCCGCAGTTGCAATTAAGGAGCGCGGAAGTCGATTCAAGATATCATCGCCTCTGAGCTTTTTGCTGATAGCTGGCGGCTGAATGCTGACAGCTTCTTTAAGGGTTCCAATGTCCACTTTCATCGGAAGCCTGCCGGAACGGAAGAAAGTGTGCACGGTTACATTCACCAATTGGGACAAAACGGTCGAGTGCAAACCTCACACCAACCTCCGGCAACTGGCAATCGATAACGACATCGGTCTGTATAACGGGATCACCCGTTTCGTGAATTGCGAAGGCAACGGGTTGTGCGGAACCTGCACGGTTGAAGTCATCCCGCAGGACGGCCTCACCGTGAAGGGCGCGCGGGAGAACCTGCGCTTTCTGCTGCTGAAGGGGAATCTGCGCCTGGCCTGCCAGGTGGAGGTTACCGGAGACATACAGGTTACCAAACACGCCGGCCTGAAGGGCAATAAGGGATACGTACCGGGAATCGACCGTGCCGAGGTGGTGCGCCTCTATCGGGACGAAGGCAAGACAGTAACCGAAATCGCCGAGAGGATGCAGTGTTCGGAGGCCAGGGTGGTCACCCTGCTCGAACACGGGCGCGTGGAGTTGCGCCGTCCGGGTTCGGCAGCATAGGCGCACGACAGGTGGTTGGAACGGTGTACTCAAGGCGGCTAAAGGTCGCCTTTTTTATGTGGACCTGAAATCGAGTGTATCGCTGCCGCATGATCGTTCTTCAGTTGCCAGGTGCAGGTTTTGGTTTACATTATAATCCCGGTAGCAAGGCCAACACAATCTCATCCATTCGCTGCTCCGGCTAATAGAAGAAATGAACCTTCAGATGACGTTTCATTCCTAACGAAATTAGGCTCAATTCCGCGAAAGTCGCAACGCGGCAACGCGACGAAACCATTCGAAACGGGCCGAAATGGTCGTCTGGAAGGACATTTTTTCCGTTCACGTACAGTGTCCTGGTGTATCCTGGTAATCAGCAGTCTAATCGCCTTTATTAACTCGCACATATTCGAATTAACCTCCCCGAAAAATGACGAATCACGGTTAGACGTTATGAACTGCCGCCCACTCCCGTCCGTCTCACGAACCTTGTCTTTTCTCGTACTGACGATCGGCCTGGCAAACTTCCCGGCGGGCGCCCAATCTCAGGCCACGACGGGTGTCGTCCGGGGTTTCGTATGCGATCAGTTCGACAATCCCATCGAAGGCGCCACGGTCATCCTCATAGAGACCGGTACCAATTACAGGAGAGTCCTGGCGTCGTCGGAAGCCGGCTTGTTCACCGCCACCCTGCTGCCACTCGGGTTCTATGACGTGACGATACGCGCGGAGGGATGGGCCGAAGCCCGGCAGACCGGCGTGCAGGTCCGGGTTGGAGAGACCGTTGATCTGACGATCAAGATGATTATTGAAATGGAAGAGTTCGTCGTTGTGGCAAGAAGGCCCGCCGTAGACGTCACCCGGACAGAGACGGCCACGCGCCTGCCGGAAGAAGCTGTACAGGACCTGCCCAACAACGGGCGCAATTTTCTCAACCTCACGCTCCTGACCCCCGGCGTGAGCATCGTCCAGGGTCCGGACGGAGACGAACTGACCATTGGCGGCCAACGCGGTATCCACAACAACATCTCGGTGGACGGCGCAGATTTCAACAACCCGTTTTTCGGCGAGCAGCGCGGGGGTCAGCGTCCGGCCTTCACCTTCAATCTGGACGCTGTCGCGGAAATTGTCGTTGTCCCCCAGGGCGCAAACGCGGAATTCGGGCGTTCCAGCGGCGGCTTCGTCAACGTCATCACCAAATCGGGCACCAACACGCTGAGCGGATCGGCGCATTTCTTCGGCAAGCACGACGCGCTCTCCGAGATCGCGAGGCACAACGGCACCGTACGCAGGCCCAAATTCAGTCAGGGACAGTTCGGCTTTACGCTCGGCGGTCCTCTGAAGCGGGACAAGGCGTTCTTCTTCGCCGCGTACGACCAGCAGGTGTTGAGGGACACCCGGCAAAGCGACGCGAACCGCATGGACCCCCTCCTGCGAGCCTTTATGGACACGGCGTTCGACGGGGCGTTGAAGGGCGACTACGGCCCCATCGACCGTACCAACGACGCCCGTGCTTTTCTGGCCAAGGTGGATCTCCGCCTCTCAAAGCGTCACTCCGCCACCTTTAAATACAACTACACGTGGTCCGTACTGGAAAACGGCACCTTCGACGTGGACTCGTGGGCACGCAGCGCCAATGCGATCGAGAAAGACTGGTCGCACGCCTTCAACGGAAGCCTGGTATCGCTTCTCTCACCCACCACCATCAATGAATTCCGCTTCCAGGTCTCCCGCGAGGACCGTCCGCGTCCGTACGAGGGTCCGATAAATCCCTATACCGGACGCCCCTTCCCCGATACCGGCATGGACTTTGAAAACGGTTATCGCTTCGGGATGCCCTTCTTCATTCCGGTGGAGTATTACGACACCCGCATCCAACTGCTCAACAACATTTCCTTTGCCAGGGGCGGCCACCTGTTCAAGGCCGGCATCGAATGGAACCGCGTTGAATCCGTGCAGACTTTTATAGGGTTCGCCAATGGCCGGTACATCTTCAACTCGGTGGGCGGGTTTCTCAACTTCGTCGAGAAGGGCAACCGCTACGTCGAGTGCTCCGACGGCAGTTTCAGCATTCAAGGCGCATGTCCGGAGGGCGCACAAATCACGGGACCGGTCCTGTTCTACCTTGAACAGGCCGGCGTGGGCGGGCTGTCGGTGGAGGACGCGGGCACACAGCGCATTCCACAGCACGAACTGGCGATGTTCGTGCAGGACAGTTGGCAGGCTTCAGACAGGCTGACTGTCAACTATGGACTGCGCTGGGAGGCGCAGATCCAGCCGGACCCGATTACCGATCCTTCCCGGGTCTTCTTCGCCGATTTCATCGGCAAGACGGTGACCAATGACGAGGGCGCCCACAGGTTCCCGTCCAACGGCAGGATACCCTCCGACGTCGACATGATCCAGCCGCGGATCGGCCTGGCTTACGACGCGCACGGTAACAACCGGACGCTCCTGCGCGCCAGCGCGGGGATCTACTACGCCCGCATACCGGGACTGAATCTGGCAAGCACCCGCTCCACGAACGGATCAAGAGGCCAATCCCTTTTTCGTTCGAGCGAGTTGACGCCGGTCCTGGGGCCGCCTCCCACGTTCGGCGAGTTGCTGCCATCGCCCACGGCAGGACCCTTTCAACCCAACATTTACGTCTTCGATGAGGGCTTCGAAAACCCGCGGACCGTCAGTCTCAACGCCGGTTTCGAGCATGAGTTTCAGACGACGGAGCTTGTGGGTTCCATCGATTATACCTACGCCCGTACCGACAATCTCACGCGATTCGTCAACCACAACGACGCATCTTTTGGTTCGCCCTGGTCATCCGGCCTAGGGCCGGAGGGAGGCAACGGTATCGGCGACCTGGCCGTCGTGGAGAGTACGGCACGGTCGCGATACCACGGGATCAGTCTGGGGCTGCGGCAGATGGTGAAAGATAACCTGCAGTTCCAGGCGAACTACACGATGTCCTGGGACAGGTCCGACGACGATAATGAACGAGACCCGTTCACGTTCCGCTATGTCGACCCCACCCGGCTGGATAGGGAATGGGGCTGGTCCGACCGCGACCAGCGCCACCGATTCAATGCATGGGCGCTGGCCGTGCTGCCCGTCGACATCTATATGAACAATCGCGTGAGCTATTATTCACCGCAACCGGTCTCAGCGTCCTGCGGCGACAACAACCGGGCGACGTCGAAGCATTCGACAAACCCGTGGGGGCCCGTTTCCGACCGCATCTGCGCCAACGGCAGTATCCTCCCGCGCAACACCCTGCGCAAGGAAAACGGGTTCTTCTCGTGGGACGTACGCCTCACCCGCCCCTTTACCATCGGTCACGGCACGCTGGAGGCTATCGTGGAGATCTTCAATCTCCTCAATACGGACAACTACCGCGACCCCTCCGCCGCGGGCCTGCTGTTCAACTTCGACGGCACGGTCCAGTCCGGCCTCGGCGACCCCCGTGAAGTCCAGATCGGGATGCGATACATGTTTTGAGTCGGTAGATCGTCGAGTAGGTCGGCATACCCGGATTAAAATTCTGGTATGTCGATTCCCTTCGGGCTTCTTCAATACCGGTACGCGGCAGGTCGCATGGGTCTCGTCCAATCTGTCACACGAGAGGTCTTGACATTATTAACGCAATGCGTTATTATCGTTGGTTCGACAGAATGATAGATTCATTCCGTGACAGGGATACCGAGCGAGTCTTCCATCGACAGCGGACGCGGAGATTCTCTGGAGCGTTAGCGCGCTCTGCCCTGAAGAAGCTCATTCTGTTGGATGCAGCCGCTACAATACAAGACTTGCGTTCGCCGCCAGGCAACATGCTGGAGAGACTTTCCGGAGATCGCAGGGGCCAATACAGTATCCGCATTAATGAGCAATGGCGCATTTGCTTCGATTGGAAGGCGGATAGCGCAGCTAACGTCGAGATCGTGGATTACCATTAGGAGGGCATTATGCCTGCCGCCACAATGCCACCGATTCATCCGGGAGAAATTCTGCTTGAGGAATTTTTGAATCCTTTGGGAATCAGTCAATATCGTCTTGCGAAAGATATATCTGTTCCACCTCGTAGAATAAACGAGATTGTGCATGGAAAACGCGCCGTAACGCCCGACACCGCGCTGCGCCTGGCGCGATTTTTCGGAACCACAGGTCAGTTCTGGCTCAATCTTCAATCCCGCTACGAACTCGAGCTGGAACGAGACCGACTGGGTCAACGATTGCAGGCCGAAGTGCGGATCCTTGAGCGAACGGATTAGACCTCATATATGTGTACATAGTCTTTGGGCAATCGTTTGGTCGGTTTACGTACCGCCTTCAAAGCTGACGGGTGTTCAACTCAGGCGAAATCACACGGTCCAGATCTTACTCCCCATGACGAATACAGGATACGTAAGGGTTTCAGGACGACAAAGGTTCCACACGAATAGCATTCTTCCAGATGCTTCGAGAGCCTGATTAGTGAGGAAATTGAAATGACAACGCTGAAAAATGTGGAGATCAAGGGATTCCGGTCAATTAAAGAAATGGAATTGGAACTCAGGCCGCTCAACGTCCTCATTGGCGCCAATGGAGTCGGCAAGAGCAATCTCATCGCCTTTTTCAAGCTGGTGAATGAACTGATGGGAGGACGCCTCCAGCAACACATCGGCGCGACGGGACGGGCCGGGGGAAATCTGCATTTCGGCCCAAGAGTGACCCCGCAGCTGGAAGCGAGAATGGTATTCGAGGTGGAGAACGGAATGGACACCTACCAGATGAGACTCTTCCACGCCGCGGGAGACTCTCTCATATTCGCGGAAGAAACGGTTGCGTTCCATCAGGAAGGCTATCCGAGCCCCAAGACGGTGGAACTGGGCGTTGGGCATCTGGAAACGAAGATTGGAGAATTGGCGGAACGGGGGGAGCCCACGGCGAGAACCCTCAGGGCATTGTTGAATCGTTGCCGAGTCTATCACTTCCACGATACATCGCCGACTTCGAGGGCGCGTCAATACGGTTATATGGGAGACAACCGCTGGCTCAAGCCAGACGCGGGCAACCTCGCGGCGATGCTTTACGCGCTCAAGTCCGGCAGCGAAGCCGATTACCAGCGCATTGTGACCTCAATCCGTCAGGTGGCGCCGTTCTTCGATGACTTCGATCTGGAGCCCGCCGATACAAGAGACATCATCCTCAACTGGCGGCACCGCGAGTCCGATCTCGTCTTCGGCCCGCACCAGCTTTCGGACGGCACCTTGCGCGCCATCTGTCTGATTACGCTCCTGTCTCAGCCTGCTGAGAAACTGCCGACCCTGATTGTGGTGGACGAGCCGGAACTTGGACTGGACCCCTGCGCGGTGGACGTGATCGCCTCCCTGTTTCGTTCCGTAAGCCAGCATGCCCAGGTGCTGGTCAGCACGCAGTCCAGCGCATTCGTGGACAGCTTCGAGCCGGACGACATCGTGGTCGTGCAACGAAATCAGGAAGCGACGGAGTTTGAGCGACCCCAGGCCGAAGAGCTCGACACGTGGGTTGAGGAATATGCGCTCGGGCAGATCTGGGAAAAGGACGGCGCCGGCGAAGAGACGGATTGAATCGGTCCATACCACCCTTTGCCGGATATTTCCGAATTTACCTTCGGAGCGGCTCGTTAGTCTTGCGCCGGAATACGCTGGCATTACAGTTGGTAGGCATATTTCGAAGAGTCAGGTGTCTCGATCAGGGCATTCAGCGTGGAGAGTTTTAACGAATTTCCTCAACTCGGCGCCAACGACGACGGAACATTCGAGTCTATAGAAATCGGAGAGAAGCGGTGAGGGGACGCGGCGTTTCTTCCCGTCTTGCAACCATTCCTATCCGGACAACCCGACGACCGCGTTAAACATAGGTTCTTCAACAGGTTCCACATCTGACGGTATCATCGCCTGGATCAACGTCATCCAAGCGTCTACGTCCTAAAACACTATTTCCATGCGTTCGACTTGACTTCATGCAGGTTCGACGGTAATTTTTCGATGCTCAAGCATTTTCGGTATGAGGATGAAGTCTACTTCGGAAAGATTGCAGTATCCAATTCACAACGGAGCCCATCTGTTTCAACTGAGATAGGCACCATATCTGATCATGGAGAGAGGACGGCAGCCATGGCTATCCCCAATCCTGTAGTCAAATTTACCTTCCAGGACTATCTGAATACGCCGGAAGACAAACGCTATGAGCTATTAGACGGAGAGTTGATAATGACCCCCGCTCCTGGAGAAATTCACCAGAGTGTTTCCGCCCAGCTGGGGTGGAGATTGGTTCAATTTGCATCCGAAACCAACTTGGGTCGTGTATATCATGCGCCATTTGACGTGGTGCTGTCGGACACGGACGTCGTGCAGCCCGACCTGCTCTTCGTCTCCAAAAAGCGCAGCCAGATTATCACTCCTGAGAATATACAGGGTGCGCCGGATCTGGTCGTCGAAATCCTTTCGCCCTCCACGGCCACACGTGACAGGACATTCAAACGCACCCTCTATGCCAGGCATGGCGTGAAAGAGTACTGGATGGTGGACACCGCCGAAGAGGACGTAATGGTCCTTCTGCTTGGCGATCCAGGATTCGAGGTTGCGGAAGTCTACAGCAGAAGTGAAGTGTTGACTTCGCCCACGTTGCCGGGCTTCAGATTGAAGCTCGACGATATATTCGTAACATCGTGAGGTCGTGTATCGGAATATAAGCGGCACAAAGCTCCAGGGATGGTGAACGACAAGACGCAGATGAGTGGTCGCGCGGCTCTCGGCGGCCCATCTGCAAAACCCATCTAAGTCGAATCATCAATAACAACGCCGGGGCTGTCACAGTCCCGGCGTTGTTTGTCGTTCACTCTGGAGCCAACATCCATTGACTCCACTATGTCTTAGGCAGGCGCGCCTCCGGCACGTAACCCTGAACGGAAAGGTCTCCCACGCTCAATTTCCGGATACTCCATCCATTGTCTTCCATCCAGCGTATTCCCACCCGATTTCGGCGTTCGCCCGCCCCACTGCTTGAAGAAGAACGCCACGTGTTGGGTTTCGCATCGATCCCGCAATTCTCGAACCCAATCCGGCTCAATCGGGCGGGCTCCGGGTCCGCTCTCCCCACCCGCGATTACCCAGTGGATGTTTTCCAGATTGAATGTGCCCACCGAGCCGAGTAGTGGCTCGAATGAGACAAAGCGGACCGATGCGTTGGTCTCTTTGAGATGCCGCAGCCGCGTGAGAGCCGCGTCGTTTTCGATCGAGACGCCGAGCCAGATATGTGATGGTGCGATCCCATCCGGGTAGCGTTCTCGGACAAAGCGGCGCATCAGGGAACTGCGCTTGGTGAGCACCTGATAGACGTGCCAGTCTGCGTGTTCCATGGTGTCGAAGACGCGATGGATGTACTCCGCGGGAATCTCCTTATGGAAGAGATCGCTCATCGAATTGACGAAAATGAGCTGGGAACGCCGCCAGTGCAGCGGTTGTTCCAGGCGCGCGGGTCGAAGGGTCAGATCGAATCCGGTCTCGAACGGATGCCCATCGACGCCGCGAAAGCGCTCGGAAAGCCGTTCGGCATAACAATTGTCGCAGCCTGCGCTGACCTTTGTGCATCCGGTAACCGGATTCCAGGTTCCGTTGGTCCATTCGATCGCGCTATTGCGGGACATGGAAACTTCCCTTACTTACAACAAGAAACATGGATGCACAGGATGAACAGGATCAAGAATCGGGGCATTTATCCTGTTCATCCATGTGAGTATTTCTCAGCAATCCCGGATCCACCGGAATCAACATGCGGGCTATACTGATATCATGACCTACATATCGCCGGGTTGAAATTCAACCGACGATTTCCTCCCGGTGTGCCTTATGAGATTCCTCGTAGAGGGTCAATACATCGACGTCCGGCACTTCATCTGGCGCAAAATGCCACCTGGAGACGATCTTTTCGCCATCGACGGCAATCACTTTGAGGTCGAAGAAGACGTCCTGATCATCGAATGTATGGGATAGTACATCCCGCACCTGCCTAAGATCCGCAGGGAAAGCGGGCCCTTTCTTGGGTGCGGTGAGTTCCACGGGGACGAATCGAGGCATCTGTTGATTGAACGTCGTCAGCCCGTGAACAGGCGCGAGTACGTCGAGGTAAGAACGAATCACCCTGTGCTTGTATGCGTCGACAGAAATCTCACCGATGAGCAAACGGGCGAGAATGCGCACGAACCGCACCAGGCAGTCCACCTGTTTTCCGGAAAGAGTCAGGCTGGCGCCAGACCGGGAACTCGACAGAGCCAATGTATCTCCGGAGACAGAAAAGCTATTGCTGTGCACGACCTCATTCCGAAATGGCACCAGCGTGAAATAAAGCGCCCTGGCATAGGTGAAAAAGTGTGCGTTCTTCACCAAGATAGGAGGCCGCTGGAGATTGGACATTTTCTTGAGTAGCTTTTCCTTTTCCGTAAAGCGCCACGGGACCTGTCGGATTTTTCCCAATTTGCGATTCTCTTCGAGGACCCATTCGAAGATCAGATCGAGTACTTTAAATGAACCAACAAAAGTGAGGGGCATCATCGCATGGATGAGCGATGCGTCATTCGAAAGTGAGTCTACGAAGATCATCTTGACGTTCGAAGGTACAACTCCGCTAGTGATCCTGAGCACAGGGCTTTGGTCGTTCTCTCTAGCCCGATCAATTCGTTGTTCCAGAAAGCTGAGAAACCAGATTTCGTATTCCATTTTGGCACGAAGCGCCTCGTCTTGCATAATAGCCGTTCTCTTGGCCTCGTGTTTTGATCTTGAGTTTTCGTGACGTTGCGCCCCCTCTGGCGTGTACAGGCGCTCCCCACATTTCATGCACACTTCGGTCCGGACATTCACGGTCTCCCTTACAATCCCTTCTTGCAGACCCTTCTCGATTTCCCTCTCGACAATCGGTCCGCCACACACCGGACATCTGTCAAATGACGCCATCACAGGTTCCTCCTGTTGCGCCAGCCAATCCAACGTGTCGGATTCGGACGATAGACGGTAATCAGCGTTGCCATTTGATTGTTCTCATTGTAAGCCCATACACTGTGGACGGGCTCTCCATCTACATTTCTTCCGTAAATCAAACAACTGGGGTAGGGCCTGTCGTCCGGGTAATATTCGATAATTTCGCCATTGTTTAGCGCATGAAAGATCTCTTCAAGATTCAGTCGGTCATTCGCGGCTTCTTCTATTGCATGGTGAGTGATACGATAGTTTCTGATTTCTACGGATCTGATGATGTTGCGAATTTCCATCCACAGGTCTCGATTTCAAACCGACAGCGTTGGAGTGTTGCGATGCCGGTCAGATCCAATGGCAATAGAACGGTATCATTGTGTTGGGCCCGTGTCAAGTAATGGTTTGACAAGAGTTGAGATTACGCGGGATTCTACTGTGCGAGGGACCAGGCCGAGATACCGAGGGTCCTTTCGTGATCAGGAATTATACTGCACATCAGTATAGTATTTTTCGCGCCCGTTGTCAAGGTCTGGCAGACAAGATCCAGAGGGTCGCGGGAATCCGGTCCACGACTGGATCAGGAGCGGAATTTGTCCGCTTGCTGTAATCAAGATTCGGGTACCTGCTGCAATATTTCAATGCAAAATACGTACCTTATTGTTCATGATGCTTTTATGCGCTGAGGCGTTGCCCCCCCCCACCGCATCAGCCTTCGCCGTCGCCTACGACCCTTCGACAAGCTCAGGGGCCGGGCTCGGCTTCTGCGACTCCCCCTCAAGGGGGGAGTAATTGGTCATTCGATTGGGTTCCGGTGTTTACTGTTGCCCATATGGCTCCAGACGGGGTTTGCGAAATCGGATTTTCCGCCTTTATCCTGCCCATCCTGTCCATCCATGTGAGTTTTCGTTGAGGTTCCGGAGCCCGTCCGGATCCCGATCCCATGTTTCGGGTTGACACGGTATCGTCCCCGCCGTACTTTGCCATCCATTCCGCTGATTTGTACAAACTTCCGGGTCCCCGCGTTGCGCCGGTGTGACAGGCGCGTACCGCAGGGTCCGGCCCATTCCGGAGACGACATGATCCGACTCGCCACCTTTCAATCCGACGTGACACCGCCGCTTGGGCATCCGCTCTGCGCGGGGTGGTATCCGCCCGCCAGGGGCATCCTGGACCCGCTGGCCGCCCTCGGGCTCGTGATCGTACCGGACGACCAGTCGCCCATGGTCCTGTGCGCACTGGACTGGGCTGAATTGAGCAATGGCGATTACGACCGCTGGCGCGAAGAACTGGCCGCGGCCGTGGGCACCGACGCCGACCGGGTGGCCGTACATTGCACCCACGCGCACGACACCCCCTGGCCCGACCGCGACGCCCAGGACATTCTCGACGCGCACGGCCATCCTGATGTCATCATGGCCGGAGACTGGGCCGAAAACGTGCGGGCACAGGCGGCAAAGGCCGCGGGCGAGGCTTTGGACAGGCTGCAGCCCTGCACGCATATCTCCACAGGCGAGGCCAGGGTGGACCGGATCGCCTCCAACCGGCGGGTGATGGGGCCGGACGGGAAGGTGGCACACGTGCGCTGGACCAAGACGCCCGACCCGGAAGTGAGGGCCGCGCCCGAAGGCGTCATCGACCCCATGCTCAAGACGATCGGCTATTACAATCAGGATACGCCGCTGGCCCTCGTTCATTACTATGCCACCCACCCCACCAGCATGGACGGCACCGGGCTGGTCACGCCCGAATTCGTCGGCCTGGCGCGCAACCGCCGCACGGAGGAAAGCAGGGTGCCGCATATCTACTTCACCGGCTGCGCGGGTAACGTCACCGCGGGCAAGTACAACGACGGCGTGGCCGACAACCGCGAATTGTTTACCGGGCGCATCCACACGGCCATGCTGGAAGCCGAGCAGGCCAGTACGCGCCAGCCCCTGGAACGCGTGGCCTGGACCGTGGAGCCCGTGCGGCTGCCGCCACGGGAGGATCTGAACGAGGATGACCTGCTGGCGAAGATTGCAAATGTACGCAGAGGGGCCAAGGTTCACAGCAAGAACGCCCTCATGCTGACCTACGTGCGCCGCCGCGAGCGCCCGATTCCGTTTACCTGCATGCATCTGAATGAGCGGGTGGCGGTGGTCAATTTGCCGGGCGAGATCTTTATCGAATACCAGTTGCACGCGCGGTCCAGCCGCCCGGACGCCTTTGTCGCCGTGGCTGGATACGGAGATCTGGGAACGGGGTACATCACCATGGAAACGTCCTTTGACGAGGGCGGATACGAGCCCGTGGACGCCTTTGTATCAGGGAAGTCCGAGAAAATCGTCCGAGCCGCGATCGACAGGGTCATGCAGGCCTGTTGAAACGCAGCCGCGCTCAACGCGTATCCAGAGAGCAGGGAACAAGGATACATAGGATGGAAACTTACTGTCACGCTCCAGGTCCAGGCCTGCGAATATGCTTCTTTCAGACCGAATGAATTGTTCGCCAATAGAAAACATATAGAATAAAATTAGTTGACAATTAGAGAACATTGGGTAAATTCAGTAGATGTACGAAGTCCGCTACCAAAAGCAGGCGGCACGCCGGCTCTTCGGCATGCCGCGCAGCACCGCCCGGCGGATCTGCGCCAGGATCGACGCGATTGCGGCAGACCCGTATGCCAGACATCCGAACGCGACACACATTCAAGGTAGAGACCGCGACTTCCGGCTGCGACTTGGCGGCTGGCGCGTGATTTATTCGATCAACGACGAGCAGAGTGTGCTGCTGGTCGCAAAGATCGACACGAGAGGGCAGATTTACCGATGAACGAACCAGATGTGCAACTCATTGTAAAGGACGGAGAGCCCCAATATGCGGTTATTCCGTTCAACGCGTACCGCCGCATGGCCGCCGCGCTCGAAGATGCGGAAGATGCCGCGGCCATAGATCAGGCATGGGAGGACGACGCGGCGGGCGAGACCGTACCTGGCGAAGTCGTGAATGGCATCCTCGAGGGCGGAATGCCCTTGCGCGTGTGGCGGAAGTATCGCGGGATGACACTGGCCACGCTGGCCGGTCAGGTTGGCGTTTCGAGGGGGTACCTGTCGCAGATCGAGAACGGGCGCAAGTCCGGTACGATAGACCTGTTTCGTAGACTCTCAGGCGCGCTGGACACGTCGATGGACCTGCTGGTTCAACCGGTGTCGGACACGGTCACAGATCGGGATGGGTCCGAGGCGACTGGCTCTTCTTCTGTCACTTTACCGACAGAAGGACAATGATGTTGGCAGACAGGAATGTCTGCCCCACCTTCAAACCGACTTCCCCAACGGGACAGTGTCAGGCATAGAATCAGGACAGGAGCAGCGGTGTTGCGGCGAATCATCCATGGTGCGTTTGTGTTCGTGGTGGCGTTTCTCCTGATGGGTCCGTTTTCGCACGCCATGGTCGGGAAGTCGGGCTGGTTCCACATGATGGGGTTGGGCATGGGATGGGGGCTGGCGCTCGGACTGATCGTGGGCATGGGCAGCGATATCAGCACGGGTGTCGGCATGGTGCTGGGCCTTGGCGCGGGGGCCGGAGTCTACTGGGGCCCGTTCGACGGCGTGATCATCGGGTTTGTCGCGGCCATCCCTGCTGCCATGGGCATTGGCCTGGTGTCGATACTGCTGGACTGGAGCCTCGGAGCGGGGCTCTTCTGGGGTCTGTCGCTCGGCATCAGCGCTGTCCTGCTCGTATTGCTGGAGGGCGGATGGACGGTTTTCGCCGCCGCCGCCGCCGGGTGCCTGTCCGGTCTCGGCATCCGGGTTCTGCTGAGGACGTGGTCGGTGCGGCCCACGCAAGAATCGGAATGACCCACGCCTTAAAGAGCCGAAAACCACATCGCGAAAATATGACCAGGCGCGCACCCGTTCGATGCGCCGTCAGCGGTACGATCGCCCCACTTCTTTCGAATCCTGGAACCACATCAACCTGGCAGGAGGACAGGATGCGCCCACTTGTCATCTGGTTCACGCACATTTTCCTCGTCTCCATACTGGCCGTAACTGTCCACGCGGAAGAAACCAAACCGGACACCTCGGCGTCGGACACCGCGAAAGTCAAGGCCAAAGAGACAAAGGCAGACACGACCGCGAAGAAAGACAAGAAGAAGAAAAAGAAGACCTTCAAGGAGGTCACGAAGGACTTCGAAGTCGTCCCGGGGCTCTTTACGTTTTACCGAAAGGACGACGATGCCAAAATCTACATGGAGATCAGGCCGAGACAGTTGGACAGGCTCTTTCTCTGCGCCGTTACCCGTGAGGCGGCCGACGGTTACTTCTTCGACGCAACGGCCCTGATTCCCAGCTTCATGAACTACGGCTTCCCCTTCGTTCTCAAACGTGTCGGCAAAAATGTGCAGTTCCTGCACAAGAACCTCTACTTCCGGGCGGATGAAGACACTCCGATCGCCGGCGCGGTGGAGCGCAGCGTCACCAATTCCATCCTGAGCGTTGCGAAAATCGTGGACAGCGAGCCCCACCCCGAAAGGAAAAGCATCCTCGTGGACGCAAGCGGGTTCTTCCTGCAGGACCTGGCGATGGTGGCGGCAGCGTTCAGAGATCGAAAGTCAAAGTACCGATTCGACGGCAAGAACAGCTACTTCGGAAAGGTGAAATCCTTTCCGCTGAACACCGAGATCGAAGTGGTCCTCCACTTCAACACGTCCAACCCCGAGTTCGAGGCGTACACCTTCCCGGACCCCCGCAGTTTTCAGCACGTCTATCACTTCAGCCTTTCGACCCTGCCGAGGACGAGCTACAGACCCCGGTTGGGGGACGACAGGGTGGGCCATTTCCTCACCATGTACCAGGACTACAGCACGGTACAGAAGGAGACGCCGTACAAGCGTTACGTGGAGCGGTGGCACCTGGAAAAGGAGAATCCGCGGGCAAGGCTCTCGAAACCCAGGAAGCCAATCGTATTCTGGCTGGAAAATACGGTACCTGTAGAATACCGGAAAGCGTTGAAAAAAGGCCTCCTGATGTGGAATGCGGCCTTCGAACGCATCGGCTACAAGGAAGCGATCGTCGTGAAGCAGCAACCTGACGACGCGGAATGGGATGCCGCCGACGCGCGTTACAACATGGTCCGCTGGTTTGTGAATCCACGAAGGGTATATGCCCAGGGGCCCTCCCGCGCCAATCCGCTCACCGGCGAATTGTTCCACGCGAGCATCCGCTTCAGCGCCGATTTTCCGCGTTCGATATTCCGCGAATACGAGGAATTCGTGGATCCGCTCTCTGAAGCCGGCGGCCCCTTTCCGGAGCAGGACCGAACGCGGGACTATTCGCGGGGATTCTGCGACTACGCGGAAGGCGCCGCCCACCAGGCCGCGTTTACCGGAAACCTGCTGGCGGCCCGGGGAGAAATCGACCTCGCCGGAAAGGACGGACAGAAATTCATCAACGACTATCTGACCATGATCGCGGCGCACGAAATGGGGCACACCCTGGGCCTGCGACACAATTTCCGGGCCAGCACCCTCCATCCCACGGACCGCCTCCAGGACAAGGAGGCAGTGAAGGACGTGTCCAGCTCGGTGATGGACTACCTGCCGCCCAATATCGCGCCGGAGGGAGAACCGCAGGGCCACTTCTTTCCCACCACACTGGGCCCCTACGACCTGTGGGCGATCGAATACGCCTATAAGCCCATCGACGCGGAGAGCCCGGAGGGGGAACTGGAAGTACTGAACGGAATCGCCGCCAAAGTCGCCGACCCCAGGGTTGCCTATGGCACGGATGAAGACGCTTTCGGCGCGCCCCGGGGCATCGATCCGACTGTAAATCGATGGGACCTGGGCGCCGATCCGCTGGCTTACCACCGGAATCGCATTGGCCTCGCGAAGGAACTCTGGCGAAAGATGGAAGGCGAGTTCGAGGTCCCCGGCCGGCGTTACCAGAAGCTGCGGAGGGTGTTCGGCCAGGGCCTCACCGAGTATTTCCTCGCGGCGCGAAACATCACCAAGTACATCGGCGGCATCCATCACCGGCGCGACCACGTGGGCGATCCCGGAAACCGGCTGCCGTTCGAACCGGTCGAAGCAGCCAGACAACGGGAGGCGTTCGACTTCCTCAAAGCGCACGTTTTCGGACCGGATGCCTTCGAATTCTCCCCTGCGCTGATGCGGAAACTCGCCCCTGAACGCCTCTGGGGATTCACCGGTGCGGTCTGGCGCATGCAAAGACTGGACTACCCGATTCACAGCCGGATTCTGAGCATCCAGCGAGGCCCCTTGAGCGCGCTGTACCATCCGCTGCTCCTGGGCAGGCTGCAGGACCTGGAACTCTGGGCGGGCGAGGACGGGTTCGGTATGACCGAACTCTTCGACGGTCTTCGGCGATCCATCTGGGCGGAACTGGAAACCGCCGCGAACATCAACAGCTTCCGTCGAAACCTCCAGCGCCTGCACCTGGACCACGTCGTCGCCCTGGTCGTGAAGCCGCCTCGAGACGCGCCGGCCGACGCCACCTCCCTGGCCCGCGCCGACCTCGCGGCCCTCGCGGCCGCCATCCGAAGCGTCCTTTCCGAGGAGGGCCTGGAACGCCAGTCCCGCGCCCACCTGGAGGAGAGCGTCACCCGTATCGATGCCGCGCTCGAAGCAGGTGTTCAGCGCGACCTGGGCGGATAGAGGTCCGCTGAGCCTGAAAGCCCGTTGAAAAAGCCCATCCGGTCTACGGCCGGCCCCCGCGGTCGAAATACTGCGTTGCTCGGCCTCGCCTGCAGAGCGACTTTATCAACGGACTGCTAAGGCGCACGGCGACTCCACCTATTGCCGATCCACGGAGCGACTATGCCGAAACCTTCCGATATCCGCATCCGAAACGTCGAACTCGACTTCGAAGCATACCCGTACCGTACCCCGCTCAAGTTCGGCGGCGTGGTCACCACGCACTGCAAGCTGATGAATGTGACCGTCGACGTTGAAAACGGCGCCGGCGGCATGGCATCCGGATTCGGGTCCATGCCCCTGGGGAATGCCTGGTCCTTTCCTTCCCGGTCCGTCGGTTTCGACGACTCGATGCAGGCGATGGTCCGGCTCGGCGAACGCATAGTTGCGTCCACCCGCACCTATAGGGTCAGCGGACATCCTATCGACATCATGACCGATCTGGAATCCCGGTTTCTCGATCTCGCCGTGGAAACCGGCGCGGAACTGAATCTTGCGGAACCGATTCCCAAACTCTGTACCCTGGTCACCGCGAGTCCGATCGATGCCGCGCTGCACGATGCCTACGGCAAGGTCAATGGGATCAACGCGTACAACGGCCTCTCAGCGGACTGGATGAACCACGATCTGGCCAAATACCTGAACGACGACTTCAAAGGCGAACACCTGGACCGGTACACCCTGCGCGAACCCAAGCCCCGGATGCCGCTCTACCATCTCGTGGGCGCCCTGGATCCGCTCTCCGACGTGGACATCGATCAGCGGCTCGACGACGGCCTGCCCGAGACCCTGCCGGAATGGATTCGCACCGACGGCCTGACCCACCTCAAAGTCAAACTCAATGGAGATGACCTGGGTTGGGACGTGGATCGCGTGTGCGGCATTCACGCCGTCACCGCGCAGACACAGGCAGAACGACGGGTTTCTGAATGGGCCTATTCGCTCGATTTCAACGAACAATGCCGTGACGTGGCCTACCTCCTGGACTTTCTCGCGCAGATCCGGGAAAAGAGCGGCGGCGCCTTTGAACGCGTGGCCTACATCGAGCAGCCCACGGCCCGCGACCTTCGCGCCAACCCGGAGAACAGGATGCACAAAGCCGCAGGAATCCGGCCCGTGGTGATCGATGAGTCCCTGGAGGACTTCGAAAGCCTGCTGCTCGCCCGTGACCTCGGCTACTCCGGTGTCGCGCTCAAGACCTGCAAGGGTCAGTCGCAGGCCCTGCTGATGGGCGCCGCGGCGGAGAAATACGGCATGTTCCTCTGCGTGCAGGACCTCACCTGTCCGGGGGCCTCGTTCCTCCACTCCGCCGGCCTGGCCGCGCGGGTGCCCGCGGTTACGGCCATCGAGGGCAATGCACGGCAATACTGTCCCGGCGCCAACGGCGTATGGTCGGATCGCTATCCATCCGTCTTCAATATAACCGACGGCACGGTGGATACATCCGGCCTCACGGGAATCGGACTCGGACATTGACAAACCTGCTGCGCGGCTATCGGTCGCGAAGGATACCCTCATGAAGGCCAGACAGCTTGTATTTCCGGAAAAAATGAAGGTCGAAGCCATCGACGTCGAAATCAAGGACACGCCCGGGCCCGGCGAAGTGCTGGTCGAAAACCGGTACGGCCTGATCAGCCCCGGCACGGAACTGGCGATGTTCACGCAGACGCACGTGGGTTTCTCCAGGGAGGACTTCGGTTACGCCAGCTTTCCCTTCCACCCCGGCTATGCCTCGGTGGGCCGCGTCCTCCTTACCGGCCGGGACGTGGATGCCGTACACGAAGGTGAACTCGTGTACGTAAGGGGGAAGCATGCTTCACATGCGCTCGTGCCTGCCGGCCAGTCTCTGTTGAGACTTCCTGAGGACATGTCGCTCCAGCATGCGCCGTTTGCAGTCATCGCGAAGATCGCGCTCACCGCTGTCCGCCTTTCAGATGTCCGTCTCGGCCACACGGTCGCCGTGTTCGGGCAGGGACTGGTCGGCAATCTCGCCGCGCAGCTGATGAATCTGACAGGCGCCCGCCTGGTGATCGGCATAGACGCTGTTCCCGAGCGGCTCTCCATTTCAAAGGCCTGCGGCATCGACGCCTGCGTCAATCCGGAAGCGGAGGATCTCACGGACCGCGTCAACGCAATCACCAACGGAGAGGGCTGCCAGATCGTGGTCGAGGCAACGGGCAATCCGGATGTGGCGCCGCAGGCGATCAGGACCGCGGCGCAGATGGGACAGGTTGTCCTCCTGGGCAGCCCGCGGGGCAGCGCCGAAATCGATCTGTACTTCGACCTTCACCGCACCGGCGTGTCCGTCATCGGCGCGCACGGTTCCCGGCAGCCCGACGCTTTGCAATTCGGGGACCCGGACCCGGATGAACTCATGCTGGACTTTATTGCCCGCGAACGCCTGAAGGTCGCCCCCTTGCTGACCCATGTCCTGCCCGCCTCGCGCGCCGGTGAGGCCTACCGGGGCCTCCTCGAAGAAAAGGGCGCGTTTCTCGGCGTCCTCCTCGACCTCACCCGCTGGGAGTAACGCGCGCATGCGAATCGCCCGCGCCGACCTGGAAATACAGCGCCAACCCTTCGCCAGGCCATTCGCGTTCAAGGGCGCCGCCTTCCATGAAAAGTGGAACCTGATCGTACGCCTGACAGATGAAGACGGTACCGAAGCCGTGGGTGTGGGCGGCACTGCCGTACTCTGGTCCGACCCAGACGTGTTTTCGAACCACACCGAAGTCGGCGGCAATGTCCTCATGGCGGCGCTCCTGGAATTCGCGCTTCAGCAGGCGGTGGGACTGGAGTTCCCGGACCCGCCCTCCCTGGTGGAGGAGCTCGCGCCGCGTGTGCACGACTATGGCAAAACAGTTACCCGGAACCGCGGACTGCGACTCACGTTTTCGCTGATCGCCCTGGTCGCCCTGGACAATGCCGCATGGATGCTGTATGCGAAGCGTAACGGAATCAGTACGTTCGATCAGCTTATTCCCGTGACATACCGACCCTTTCTCGCGTCCCGCCAGTCCCATATCGCCCTTGCCCCGGCGGTTGGCTACGGGATGCCCGTCGATGAGCTGCAGGCCATTTTGGACACGGGCGTCTACATCCTGAAGATCAAGATCGGCCAACCCGGCGCCGAGTCCGATATGGTCCGCAAGGACATCGAATGGCTCGACCGCATCCATCGCATAGCCGCGCGATACAATACGCAGATGACGGATTCAGGAAGGGTCCTCTACTATCTCGATGCGAACGGCAGATACGCAAAAAAAGAAACCATGAACCGCCTGCTGGACCACGCCGTCAAGACCGGCATACACGAGCACATCGTCCTCATCGAGGAGCCCTTTCGGGATCCCGATGCATTCGAGGTGGGCGACCTGCCGGCCAGGTTCGCGGCCGACGAGAGCGTACAGACGGTGGAAGACGTGGACACGCGGGCCAGCCAGGGGTACGGGGCCATCGCCATCAAGCCTGCCGGGAAGACCCTCTCACTCGCGTTCCGGATGGTGCGCGCCGCGGCGGAAGCCGGTGTACCGAGTTTCGTGGCCGATAACGGGTGCATTCCCCTCCTCGTGGAGTGGAACAAGAACGTCGCGTCCCGCCTGCCGGGATTCCCCGGAATCCGGGGTGGGCTGATCGAATCCAACGGGCCCGAGAACTACGGCAACTGGGCCGACCTGCTTGCCGCGTACCCGATCCCCGACGCGCCATGGCTCACGCCCGGTTCGGGAGCATTCGTCCTCGGCGAAGACTACTACCGGCACAGCGGCGGCATATTTCTCGATCCCGTACCATACTCACAGATGTTCCGTACCAAAGCCTGATTCACGATTCCGTCTCAGACCGGAACGGCGCATGGAAACGCGACGCACCGGTAATCTTAAAACGGTTGACATGCTCCTTTGGGGCACCCATAGCGATGGAAATCTCTGCATTGCCAGGCTGAATCGCGGTTTTTGCGCCACTTGTGACAATTGATTTCAGCCACGAATTTTCCGCGCATTTCGCGTCTATGTCTTTCGCCGTTTCGCCGTTTCGTTCTTTCGTAGTTTCGTTCTTTCGTAGTTTCGTAGTATCTATGCAGCTTCTTCCGGAGAACGCCATGCAATCGCCTCATGGTATCGGCCACCAGGCCTTTCGTCCATCCGTGATGGGAAAAAACGGTCTCGTCGCATCCGGCCACCCTCTGGCATCCCAGGCAGGCATCACCACGCTGACGGCCGGCGGAAATGCCATCGACGCCGCGGTTGCGACGGCTGCGGCGCTGGGCGTGGTCGAACCGGCCGCATCCGGCGTGGGCGGCGACGGCTTTCTGCTCATCTACCGGTCCGATACCGGCGCCGTTTCCGCCGTCAACGCCACCGGCGCTGCGCCTCGGGCGGCCACCCGGGAAATCTACCTGGATCGCGGCGGTATACCAATGAGGGGTATTCTGAGTGTGTCCGTTCCCGGACTGGTGGATGGCTGGCTTATCGCCCACGAACGCCACGGCCTCCTCGGTCTCGACCGGGTCCTGGAACCTGCCATCTCC
The DNA here is from genome assembly GCA_964551635.1 of uncultured bacterium. Classification (GTDB taxonomy): domain Bacteria; phylum Latescibacterota; class UBA2968; order UBA2968; genus JAAXHE01. Next base: position 32,293 of record CAZKDZ010000312.1, read on the forward strand.
CTCTGCGAAGAAGGGTTTCCCGTCAGCCACAAGCTTTCCGGCAGCCTCGCCGGCTGGAGCACGAAATTCGCTTCCGACCCGTTCACCCGCAATGTGTTTACGAAGAACGGCCTGCCCATCGGAGCCGGCGACGTCCTTCGCCAGATCGACCTGGGCGCCACCCTGCGCCAGGTGGCCGCGGAAGGCCGGGCGGCCCTGTACGAGGGGGACATCGCGGAAGCCATCGTTGCATTCAGCCGTTCCAGGGGCGGCCTGATGACCATGGAAGACCTGGCGAACCACCACGCCCACTGGGCAGAACCGATTCACACCACGTACAGGGGCCATACGGTGTATGAAATGCCGCCCAATTCCAGCGGCCACATTCTGCTCCAGGAGCTCAATATCGTCGAGCGCTTCGACCTCCAATCCCTTGGCTGCAACACGGCCGAGAGCGTCCATCTGATGGTGGAGGCCAAAAAGCTCGCGTTTTCCGACAGGGAAGCCTTTGTCGCCGATCCGGACTGGCTGGATATCCCGCTCAGGGGCCTCCTCTCCAAGTCCTACGCTGAACGGCAGGCGCGTCGTATCGATCCTGATCGCGCGGCCACCGATGTCGCTGCCGGGCGGCCAGAGTCCCACGAGGACACCACGTGCTTCTGTACGGCGGACCGGTGGGGAAATGCCGTATGCGTGCTGCAGTCCATCCAGTCCGGGTTCGGCGCAGGCCTGATTGCGGGAAATACCGGCATCCTCCTGAATAACCGGATGACGTACTGGCATCTGGAGGAAGACCACCCCAACTGCCTCATGCCCGGGAAACGGGTGCGCCACACCATGAATCCGGTCATTGTCACCCGGGACAACAGGGCCGTACTCGTCTGCGGTACGCCGGGCGCGGATACCCAGGTACAGACCAATCTCCAGCTGATCACCCACATTCTGGATTTCGGTATGACCCCGCAGGAAGCCGTGGAGGCCCCCCGCTGGCGCAGCCTGCAGAACCCGATGGAGTCCACCGTTCCGCACACCTGCGAAGACGTCCTTCAACTCGAGGGCAGGTTTTCCGAAAACGTCCGCGAGGGCCTCGCCCGGCGCGGCCACGAACTCCGGACCCTGGGGGACTGGGACGGTCCCGGGAGCGCCCAGGCGATCGCCATTCACCCGGACACCAACACGCTCATCGGCGGGTCGGACCCGCGACGGGACGGTTATGCCGCGGCCTGGTGAGATCCGGGAGAGACAAGAGGAATACCCTATGGGTCTCCACGAAGATTACCTGAGTGACGGCTACGTCATCCATCCGCGGCCGGTGATTCCCGAGGAGCTTGTCGGCCGCGCCATGGACGGCATGGATGACGTGCTGGCAGGGCGGTACGAGACCGGAATTCCCCCTCAGCCCTCCTATTGGAACCCCGGCGACGACCCGGACAAGCTGGGCAAAGTCGAAATGCCCCAGCTCGCAAACCACGCAATCATGGAGCTTGTCGGCCACCCTGCCATCGGGAGGCTTGCGGCGAAGGTCACCGGCGCAAGGAGGGTCCAGGTCTGGTGGGTCCAGCTCCTTTCCAAGCCGCCGGTAAGGACGGAATCGGGGTCCGGTGTGAGCGTCGGCTGGCACCAGGACCGGCAGTATTGGAAAACCTGGAAGGAGGGCAGCGAACTGTTCACCGCGTGGGTCGCTGTTTCCAACGTGAGTGCGAACACCGGCCCGATGGCCTTCGTGACGGGGTCACACAAATGGGGGCTGCTCAACCAGGGCGAGTTTTACTTCGACGACATCGAGATTCAGCGCGAGCAGATCACCCTTCCGCCTGGCGAAACCTGGCGTGAGGAGGAAGCCATCCTTCCGCCGGGAGGCGTCTCGTTCCATCACTGTCTCACCTTCCATGGAAGCCGTCCCAACCGCTCCGGCGCGCCCCGTCGGAGTTTCGCCATTCACATGCGCACGGAAAACTCATGCCCCGTCGCCCCGTCGGAAGGCACCCTGGCCCAGTTTATCCACAACATGGACTACTGTCCGGTCGTGTACGACGCCGATCGACCCGATTTGCCTCCGCCCGGCTGACGCTCCGTTGCGCCATCCCCCCTATGCAAATGAAAAAACGCAACGGCAATACATCCTGCCGTTGCGTTTTTTTTCAGCTCCGTGAGAACCGACGCGGCGGTCCGGCTCGCGCCAGTCTCATTCCCGTTCTAGTAGTGAAAGCTGTATTTCGCGTACCAGAACGCGCCGCCGAATCCGAACGGGCTGAACTGGCTGTATTTGTTGCCCGTCCTGTCCCTGGCCTTCTCGTGTTCGTCCGGATACGTATTGAAGATGTTCTGCGCGCCGATCGCAATCTTCGATCTGTAGTCGTCGAACGAAACGCTGGTCTCGGCGTCGATCAGGACCTTGCCGCTGTAGACCTGATCGTCTTCGGAGTCGTACCACTCGCCGAAATAGCTGATGCGGCCCAGCACGTCCCATCGGGTCGTGAGGGTCTGGGTAATGGTCAGGTTCCCGCGCTGTTTGGGAAGATTCTCCTCCAGTTCCCTCAGCCGCAGATCGTCCAGAATTTCCGGATTGTGTTCCGTAACCTTCGTACCCGTGTAGTTGTATGCGATGTTCATCACGCCCAGACCCACCGGCGCCGAAAACACCACGTCGATCCCCTGGGTCTTGGAATTGAAGTCGTTGGTGAAGAAGCGGAATTCCTGCAGGCCCGCCGCGCTGGTGAGGCCCTCCCGGATGAGTTGCTCCCTCTCAGTATCATTAAGCGCAAAATCCTGCGAAACCGTCAGGCGGTCGTTCACCCTGATGTCGAAGTAATCGACCGTCATGCTTGCATTGCCCATATCCAGGACGACGCCCAGCGAGAGGTTTTTGGACTTCTCGGGCACCAGAGGCTTGGCCCCTTTCAACGCGGCCGCCCGGCTGGTGGAGGGAACCGTTCCGTTGTTCACCAGGTCGTTCTTCTCGAAGTTGAACTCGGTGGTGATGTTGAAGGCGCTCTGCTGGCCGGGCGTGGGCGCCCTGAATCCGGTGCTGTAACTGCCGCGAACCCTGGCGTTTTCGGTTAGGCCTATGTTGAAAGCAGCCTTGTAGTTGCTGGAATTGTACGTATCGGATGTCAGCGGCGGAGTATTCGACAACGTTTTCAATGCGTCGAAACGCTCCTGGCGCAGAGCAAGGGAAAATGACGCTCGGTCCGAGGGCTGAATGTCACCTTCCGCGTAAACCGCTATGTTCGGTCTGGACCACCTGCCGGCGGCCACTTTGCTGAAGCCGGAAAAGCCGTTCGTCGCCGGCTGAAATCCCTGGCTGGCCAGCGGCTGGCCGATAATATAGGACTCGATCTGGCCCTCGACGATCTCAAACGTTTCTTTCCGGTATTCCAGACCCGCCGCAAGGAAGACCTGCGGGTTCACAGGATAGGTCACACCCAAATCCACGGTTACGTCCGACTGGACGTAGGAACCCGGATCGAAATACGTGGGCGTTGCGGGACCCATGGATGCGTTTACGGTATTGAAAATGAAGTAGTCCGCCTCGTGACGTCCGTAAGACATGCTCAGGTCCCACGATCCCAGCGCCTGCCCCCCGACTCCAGTGCCCTTGATACCCATCAGGATGGATTCATCGGTTGTAAACGCGCCGAATCGGGGCGTGAATCCCCCTGGAAACATCTTCAGGAAGGAGAAGCAATTGGGATCGTCTCGAACCTGGAGCCACGCGTTCTGTTCGGGTCTGTTGTCAATGATGGGGACCGGCGCACATTCGCTGCCCTGACCCACGCCGTCTAGATCGCCCACCAGCAGAGATGGCGTCTCGGCCTCACCGTCCCCGTCCAGGTCGATCAACGGCCCTTTGAACACGCCGCTGCGGGTATGTGGATTCCGGAAATAGAACCCGCCCTCCGTCTCCTTGTCGGCATAGTTCGCGTGACCGTAGAAATCCACGCTTTCGCCAAGGGTGGCCCCGTAATTCGCGAAGATTTTCAGGTCGTCTCGAACGAACGGCTGACCCCAGATCTGGGCGGGATTCGCCACCTCTGTGTTGCCCGCCGAAATCAGCCCCGCGGCGTCATTGCGCTGCACGGAACGGATGGTTTCACCGGTGTTGCCATATTCCAGGCTGAGGTTGGCCCAGGTGTTTTCATTGCCCAGACCGATGTTGAACGCGGCCGTGAACATCTCGCCGTCGCCCAGGAACTTCCCTTCCCCATCCTGAAAGCTCCCCACTTTCACGTCCGCGGCCATTCCCTCGTGGCTGTCTTTCAGGCGGAAGTCCAGCACGCCCGCGATCGCATCGGATCCGTATTGCGCCGAGGCGCCGTCGCGGAGGACCTCCACGCGTTTCAGGGCGATGGCGGGGATGGCGGTGAGGTCGGGGCCCTGCGCGCCGTCCGCGACGCCGTTGCCCAGCCAGTGGATCACGGCCGCCCGGTGCCGGCGTTTGCCGTTGACGAGAACCAGCGCGTGGTCGGGCGCCAGACCGCGCAGGTTCGGCGGCCGGACCACCGTTCCGGCGTCGCTGATGGGCTGGGTGTTTACATTGTAGGAGGGAATCACGTTCCGCAACAGGTCGGTCATATCCGTGCCGCCCTGCTTGACGAAATCCTCGCTGGTGACGACGTCGATGGGCACGACCGATTTCGTCGCGGAGCGCGGTCTGCGAGACCCGATCACGACCAGCTCTTCCAGCTCGACGATCTCGTCCAGTATGATTTCCGACGAATCGGATTCGGCCGACCCCTCGGATTCCTGCGAGACGGAGACACCGGTCATGAAGTGAAGGATGGATAGTGCAAATACAACGGGCCACAAAATAAACTTCGTCGATCTGAAACTGAAACTGGACCTCATAGCGCAATTCCTTATGTTTCGGGTTTCGCGAATCGGGCTGATGATCGGTTTGATTCGCCGTGAAAGCGGCCGTCAACAGCGACGTCGTCTGTGGTGACTCAGTTCATGACGACCCATATGGTCTCAACCTGGTGTTGTCCGGTAAGACCCGGACCGTGTGACTACGGGATCCCGGTCGTTATCGCGACAGAAGGGCGTACATACGACTCCTCCCTCATCACCATAGGCGGCCTCTCCTATTCCGGTGTGACAGGATGTCATCGAGCGTCTCGTGACCGTTAAGGGATTCCGGGGAGGTTGTTCCGGGCGCCGTTCGGGAATGAGAACCCGCGGGGAAAACGCGCCGTGCAAGCTGAAATACTGCAATTCTGTTACTAATATACTAATATAGTAATATAGCCACAAATGGCAATGAACGAGCGAAAAAATATTCGGAATTTTGCAAATTCCAGGGCCGAATACCGGTTTGCGATCAACACCCTGCCACCCCATGGGTACAGGTGAAATGCCGGATATCGGAATCGAGCCGCCACCTGAACGAGTGTTCGGCTTGCCACCTGTCGTCACCGGGCCGCTTGTACCGGCGGCCGTCGCTTCTTGACTTGCATAGACGAAAGAAATATACTACAACTCATCAGGACCGCGGAGGCGCGCTTCCGGTGCGGCCGGAAGGCGATTCAATCCACGCACCTGAACGCGATGGCGCCATTTCGGCGTTTTTTCGTCCCGCGCACGATGAGGAATTGCAATGTCAACCGTTAAAGTCGTCATGATGGCCGGTCCCTGGACCGAATGGCGGGAACAGCTCGAATCCGTTTCGCTGCGCGTGACTGCGGTCGCCGCTCATTCCGACGAGGACCTTTTGCGGGAGATTCCGGACGCGGAAGTCGTCTACGGGCGGCTGCCGCGAGCGCCGTTTCTGAAAGCCGGAAAACTCCGATGGGTACAGAGTATCGGCGTGGGATTCGAAACCATGCTGTATCCGGAAATGATCGAGAGCAACGTAGTCATCACCAATACCGCGGGCGCATTCGACGCCGCGATGGCGGAACAGGCACTTGCATTCATGCTGGCACACGCACGCGGGCTCATGCGCTACGAACGCGACAGGAAGGACCGCATCTGGGACAGGCACACGGACACGGTCTCCCAGATCCAGGGGAAAACGGCATGCGTCCTCGGCCTGGGTTCCATCGGTCGCGGCATCGCCGTCCGGCTCCACGCCCTGGGGCTCGCGGTTACCGGTGTAGACGCCCAGGTCACCACACCGCCCGCTGGCGTGGGACGCCTGTTCGGGGCCGATGAACTGTTGCACGCCGTCGCCGACGCGGACTTTGTCGTCGTGGCGCTGCCGCAGACCGAAAATACCACCGGCCTTATCGATGAGACCTGCTTCAGCAGGATGACAGAAACCGCCTTTCTGGTGAATATCGCGCGCGGGCCCATCGTCAACGAAGCCGACCTGGTCCGGGCCCTCCAGGAGAAACGTATCGCCGGAGCGGGCATGGACGTTTTCGAAGAGGAACCGCTTCCCGATTCCAGCCCGCTATGGGACATGCCCAACGTCGTGTTCGCGCCCCATTCCGCCGGGTACTCTCCCGAGGGTCGTGGAAATATCCTTCGCATCTTCAAAGAGAACCTTCGGCGCTACCTGGCTGAAGAACCGCTCATGAACGTGGTGGACAAGCGGAAGGGATATCTGATACAGACGTCATGACGGCAGGTGCCGGAAGGCCATTCCAAACGGTCATGCACGACCGACCAGGTTCTGACAGAAGCCGGTATGCGGCCACTCCAATAAAGGAAGCCTGATGTCAACCCCCGCCGCCTTCTCCGTGGGCGAAGCGGTCACCCGCGCTTTCGAAAATCAGCCGATCGTCGATATCCATACCCACCTTTATCCGATTCAAATGGGTCCGCTCTGCCTGATGGGGCCGGACGAACTCCTTACCTACCACTACCTCAAGGTCGAAACCTGCCGCCAGCTACCATACGGGACTTCCGTCGCACAATTCAACGCACTGACGAAGCCCCGCCAGGCCGACCTGGTCTGGCGCACCCTCTTCGCGGGGACCGGGAGCCCTCTCTCCGAAGCCCAACTCGGCGTGGTAACCGTGATGGCGGCGCTGGACCTGAACCCCCGGTCGGACAGCCTGTCCGAATTCCGCGCATTGTTTTCAAAGACAGATCCGGAAGACTACGTCAATCTCATCTTCCGCAAGTCCGGCGTCTCCCGCGTCTATATGACCAACGATCCGCTGGACGACCTGGAGGGTCCCGTCTGGATGGCGGATTTCGAGAGGGACACGCGCTTTGAAGCCGCCCTCCGGCTGGACAGCGCCATAACCGGGTGGCCCGCGCCTGTGGCGAAGTTGAAGGCGCTGGGTTACAAAGTGGAAGAACATCTCTCGCTCCGGACAGTAGAAGAACTCCGGCGCTACCTCGACGACTGGATCGCGAGAATGGATGCCCGTTACCTGGCAATTTCTCTCCCTCCCTGCTTCGCCTATCCTTCCGAATCCGCCGTTGCGAAACTGCTGGACGCCGCAGTCTTCCCCACGGCCCGCGAACACGGAATTCCCGCAGCCATGATGGTGGGCGTCAGGCGCGGGGTCAACCCCCTGTTGCAGGACGGGGGCGACGGCATCGGGAAATGGGAAGTCACCGCTCTCGAAAACATCGCCCGGGAATGGCCAGGCGTGAACTTCCTCGTCACGCTGCTTTCCCGCGAGAACCAGCATGAACTCTGCGTGGCCGCCAGGAAATTCCCCAACGTCACGCCCTTCGGCTGCTGGTGGTTCCTGAACAACCCCAGCATCATCGGTGAAATCACGGCCGAACGTCTTGAATTGCTGGGATCCGGCTTCGTGCCCCAGCACTCGGACGCCCGCGTACTGGACCAGCTGCTCTATAAATGGACCCATTCCATCAGAGCCATCGCCCCGGTATTCATCCGGAAGTACGAGGCGCTCGCAACAGCCGGTTGGCCGCTGACCGAACAGGATATCCAAAACGACATCGCCCGGATGTTCGGCGGCGGCTCACTCTTTACACAGGAACAGGAAGGGGAATCGGATTTATGAGAATGAAAGCGGTGACCGCCGCCAGTCTTTTGGCAAACGCCGTCCTGCTCGCCGTTCTGCTGTCGAACGGCGATGTCAGTGAGGACCGGTGGCAACCTGTGACGGGCGAAAGCGCGGAACTCTTCGACGGGGAATCGCTGGAGGGGTGGTGGCCGCTCTCGGAACAGTGGACCGCCGGGGATGGAGCGATTGTGTGCCCCACCTCGAAAGGGATACACTACCTGATATCCGAGAGGATCGTCGACCGGCCGTTTCGACTCCGCTTCCAGGTACTGCTCGTCGAGCGGTCAGGGAGCGACGGCAAGATCGTGGGATTCGTCGACGCCGCGGGCGACAACATGCTGGTCGCGATAGATGACGACAAGCCGCACACGATTCAGATCGACAGCGGCCGCAAGGTCTTCGACAAATCCGGCATCTACGGTCCCTGGAAACGGGAGGCCGCGGCGGAGTTTCAGGTTCAGACCGGCAAATGGTACGACGTGGTCTGCACCGTGGACGGGTCGGACTTCACGGTCGGCGCCGGCGACTTGCAGTTGAGTCATCCCTACAAACCCGAGTTTCCCGTTTCGATCTGGCTGGAAGTACAGCGCACGGGCGCGAAATACCGCAACATCCGGGTCGAAAAACTGTAGTTGTCCGCGTACAGGCGTGCCGTAAGGAACGGGCTGGCGTTTTGGCCCCCGTACCCGGTGACCGGTTGCCGGTTCAACGAAGCCACGACCACCGAGCGGCCACCTCGCCCTCCTCGCCGTGCCGTTCTCTGAGCATCGCTTTTTCGGCAGGTCCCGCCCGGAGCAGGCCCTCCAACCGGTCGCACGTCAGTTCCACCTCTACGTCCGTCATTTCCATCGCATCCACGGTGAAATATCCCTCGTCGGTATGGTGCGCGCGAAGACGGATGGACGGGTCACCCTCCATCATCGCGAGGTTGATCACGGCGGCGCTCAACCCTGTTTTCTCAGCATCCACGGTCACCCGCGCGCGACTGAACGGGTTGCCGTTGGGATCGGGGTCCACGCTGAGACCGACGCCGTCAAACCCTTCAAGGCGCGCCATCACCCGGTCCATCTTCCGGTTCTGCTCCGCCTCCCAGCCCGCCACGTCCAGACGCATCCGATACTCCAGCGCCGCCATCGCGCCGACAATGCCCTCTTTTCCCACCTTCATCGGCCTCCCGATCCCCCTGTTCTGGAGGTTCAGCGCCCGCACCAGGTCCTCCCGGCCGCAGACCACGCCGGCAGTGGTTCCCGAGAGATACTTGTGGCCGCTGCAAACGACCAGGTCCGCGCCCGTGTCGAGGATCTTTCTGATGACGAACGATTGCGCCGCCGCGTCGACGATCACGGGCACGCCGTTCTCGTGCGCGATCTCGACCACACGCGCCAGGGGCAGGGCGCCGTACCGGACGGTATGGTGCGACACCACGAAAACCACCGCCGCGGTCCGGTCTCCGATGGCGTGCCTCAGATGCTCCTCGGTGGAGCGATGTACCGTTCCGATCTCCACGGGGACGGCGCCGGCCATCCGGATCATCTGCGTTACCGGTGCGCCGAAGTTCACCGCGTGGCCCTTCTGAATGACGACTTCGTCGGCCATTCCGGTCGTGTCCGGTAGCTGCCAGACCCGTCCCAGGTCGTTTCCTGTCATCGACGCGGCCACGCCCAACGTGATGCCTGCCGCCGTACAGGCGGTCACGCACCCCCATTGCGAACCCGTGGCGCGTACGATCACCTCTCCCGCGCGCTCCTGAAGCTCATCCAGATCGTAGAAGCAGCCCATCGCGTGCGTCACCTCTTCGACCACCTCCGGCAATACGATCGCCCCGGCCAAATGCGTCATTTTCCCGCAGGCGTTGATAACGCGGGTCAATCGGTATTTCTCGTACAGATCCATACGTCGTTCCTCCGTACACACGGATAGCGAGCGACGATCCCGATCGCCCGCCATTCCCCAGGATTCATACCGTTGCGACCCAGCGGATTGGGCTTCCCGTCAAACGACGGCCCCCTGGTCCACGGCCTCGTCCACCGAATCGCCCAACACCGCAAGCCCCTCTGCCACGGCATCCTCGTTGATCGTCAGCGGCGGCGAAATCTTCACCGTCTGTCCCCAGGAGCCCACCGGCGCGAAGAACAGCAGTCCTTTGTGAAAGCAGCGTTCCACCACGTCGAAAGCCAGGTCAGGGTCCGGCTCCTTCAAACCCGGCCTGACCATCTGCAACCCCGCAACAAGCCCCTTTCCCGTGCAATGGCCGATCACGTTCGGATGACGCGCCTGAATCCTGCGCAATCCGTCCATCATCAGAGGCTCCATCCGGGCCGCATTGCCTGCCAGGTCGTCCCCCACGATCTTCCTGAGGCTCGCCAGCGCCGCCGCCGCGCACACCGGGTTGCCGGTATGGGTGCTGGTCATGGACCCGGGAGGATATTGGTCCATCACTTCCGTCCGGCCGATTACGCCCGAAAGCGGAAGGGAACTGCTCACGCCCTTGCCGAACGTGATCATATCGGGCGTGACGCCGTAGTGCTCGAACCCCCACATGGTTCCGGTTCGTCCGAACCCGGCCTGGACCTCGTCGAAGATCAGCAGAGCCCCGTGCGCCCGGCACCACTCGGCCAGGGCTCGGGCGTACTCAACCGGCAGAAAGTCCGGTCCGACGCCCTGGTAGGTCTCCACGATCACTCCGGCGACGTCGTCGGCCTCAACTCCCCTCTCATTCAGGGTCGTGCAGAAGTGGTCGAAATCGGTATTCCCGGTCCAGTAACCGTCCGGAAAAGCGGCCTGTACGATGGCGGGATCCTCATTTACGATCCAATCCTTCTGTCCGGGCATGCCGCCTGCCTGCTGCGCGCCGAGCGTCCGCCCGTGGAACCCGCGTTCAAAGCCCACGATCCCGATCTTTCTGCTCCCGCCCTGCGCGATGCCCCAGGTACGCGCCAATTTGATTGCATTTTCGGTTGCTTCCGAACCCGTTGTCAGCAGAAACACCTTTTCCAGCCCGTCCGGCGCAAGCCGAACCAGAAACTCGGCGAGCTCCGCCCGCGCGGCATTGGGAAACACGTAACTGTGCAGAAGTCCGTTGTTGACCTGATCCAGGATCGCGTTCCTCACCTCCGGCATCCCGTGCCCCGCATTGGTCACCAGCACCCCAGAACTCCAGTCCAGCCACATATTTCCGTACCCGTCGTAGACACGGACGTCCTCCGCCCTGTCCCACACGACGGGCGGCTGTCCGCGCATGGAAGTCGGCTCGTAGGTTCGCAACGCCTCAAGCACGGGAACCGACTCCGGATGCGGTAATCCCGATGCGATTCGCCTGTATTTCGTGTCCACGGGGGGAACGTCCCGGGGTGTGATATCGAACTCCCTTCCCATCGCATCCTCCTGAGAAGCTTCCTGATGTGAACAGCGGGCCGCGAGTTGCCGTCCGAACCCGTCGGTGCGGCGTCTCAAGGCCCGCTGTTCCCCTACCTTATTTTATATCGGCTTTTCGTAAATTCGCCGAAAGACCGCTTCCGGTCCTTCGTCTATCCTGTATGGATCGATTATGGTGATGCCGTCTTCGCCGAATCGGGCCGTCACCGGCGTCCCCTTGCCTTGCTGCAGATACTTGAAGTTCAGATCCCGCACCCTCCTGGCCGCGTCGACGATCGCAACCGTAATCCGCCCGTCCGCCGCGGTAGGGTAGATCCCGTCCACGTCCTCCCGCGTCTCCCCAAGGAATTTGATGCGGCAGGCGGCGACCAGCCCCACCGTAATGCTGTCCACGCCGTAGCCGATATAGGCCTCCGAGCCATCCGGGCGCCTGACGTCGCGCGTCATATGGTTGTTCACCGTACGGCTGCCGCCCCCGTTATACCAGAAACGTAAACCCCGGTATTGCTGATCGGACTCCACCTTGCCGTCGGTACCCACGATTTCGTGGCCCTGATTCACCGGACCCTCGAAGTCGTCGGGCGTGATCCAGTTGTTGTGGAAATAGATGCTCATTCCGTTGTCGAACTCCACGCGCACCTGAACCGCATCGTAGGCGTCAATGCCCTCGCGAACCAGCCGTTTCTTCTGCCCCACAGCGGAAAGCGCGACCGGTTTGCTCCTGAAATAGTTGTAGATCAGGTCCGTCCAGTGCGGGCCGACATAGCTGAAAGGGTCGCTCTGCTCCGCCCATTTGAACGTACTCGTGGACACCTCCAGCGGCTCTTCGAGTACGGCCTGCCCGTAGAGAGGATCTCCGATCCGGGTGGAGAGATCGTGCTGGACGCGCAGATGGTCGGGATCGTATCGCTTGTGCATGTCCACGCAGACCACCAGCCCCTTCGCGTCGGCAAGTTCGATGATCTCGTCCGCCTCCTCGATCGACAGACACATCGGTTTTTCCATGACCACGTGCGTTCCGTTCCGCAACGCGGCCAGCGTCACCTCGGTATGCAGGTGGTCCGGAGTGACCACGGCCATGACGTCCAGATCGGGTACGTCACGCAGCACGTCCTCCCACGGCTTTTCGCCCCAGTAGGCTCCCGGCTCGCGCCCCGTGGACGCCCTGAAATTCTCACTTGCCTTTTCCGCGGACGCCCGGGACCGCGTGGCCACGGCCACCAGATCGAACTGAATATCAGCCAGGTCCCGCGCCCATGGGTCCAGACCGACCCGCCCGAGATTCCCACTGATTCCCATCCGCTGCAGATCGGCGAATGCTCTGGCGTGTACGTCCCCGCCGAACATCCCCGCGCCGATCAGCGCGATTTTCATCGTACGCTGCATTCGCAACCTCGCTTTTCCGTTTTGCAGGCCCTCTTCCGGCGGCCGACATGACAGGTTTGCCGCTTCATCGACTCGAGTCGTCCCGACGGCCATGCCTCCGGAAACGGGCGCCGGGTCATCTCGTAAAGACGGTACCTCTTACATAGTCCGCATCGTCCGAAACCAGAAACGCCAGCACCCTGCCAACTCCCTCGGGCTTTCCCAACCCCGCTCTCATCTCCTCAAGGCGCCGCCCCTCCAGGTCCGCCTGTTTTTTCAGGACTTCCATCTTCAGTGGCGTATCAAGGCTCCCGGGACACAGCGCATTCACCCGGATTCCCCTGGAAGCCAATTGCGGAGCGAGTACCAGAGAAAGCCCGTGCACGCCGCCCTTGCTCGATCCGTATGCCGCGGACGAACTGCCTCCCCGCACGCCCGCGCCGGAAGACACCAGCACCAGCACGCCGCCACCGGACCGCTCCAGAACCGGCGTCACGTGTTTGCACAGCAGAAAACTGCCCCTCAGATTCACGTCCATGACGCGATCCCATGTATCCGCTTCGAACAGGTCGACCGGGACCAGCGCCCCTTCGAGAATCCCCGCACAGTGAATCAGACCATCGATACGTCCGAACGCACGGACCACGCGATCCACCATCGCACCGACCTCTCCCTCCGCCCGGACGTCAACCCGGAAGCCCCGGGCGTCGCCCCCCGAACCGTCGATCTGGCGAACCGTTGTCGCGATGCCGTCCCCATCACAATCCGCTACCGCCACGCGCGCGCCGGCTTCTGCGCAGCAGAACGACGCGGCGCGACCGATGCCAGAGGCCCCCCCGGTTACGAGAATCACTTTCTCTTCCAACGACATGCTTTGTTCTGTCCCGTCGCGACCTACTTGCCTATTGCATACAGTGTATTACGGGTCCCGATGTACAGCACCCCGTCTTTTGCAACGGGTGTTGTGTACACCGCGCTGCCCATGTTGATTTCGTTGACCTTCTCGAACTTCGCCGATGCCTTGAATATCATCACGTCGCCGTCTTCGTCTCCAATGTAAACCTTCCCGTCGGCCACTAAGGGGGATCCCCAGATGGCGGCGTAGGCATCGTAGGTCCAGTGCGGCTTTCCTGTCTTCAGATCCAGACAATAGATGAAACCGCTCAGGTCCGCAGCGTACAGCAGCCCGTCGTGAATGGCGACCGTTGACATTGTCCGGTTGAATTCCTTGCCTCCCAGATGCCAGACGGCGTGGGTGCCGGTGACGTCACCCTTACCGGTTGCGTCAATCGCCCAGAGATGTCCCACCCCTTCGCCGTGCTCGGGATCCTGTCCTACGCCGATAAAGACCTTGTTGTCGTAGATTACCGGCGTGGCGATGATCGCGTTGCGTGTGCCGCGTCCGCCAAGCTCCCAGACGGAGTCCTTCGGATTGCAGTCGAATTTCCAGATCAATTCACCCGTCTTCGGCGCCACGGCGTAAACCCAGCCGTCCCCTCCCGGGAGGATGACCTGGGGTTCTCCGTTGATCGATCCGAAGGCCGGGTTGGACCACTGCCCGTGCAGGATATTCGTTCCGGGATAGGCCTTTTCCCAGACGAGCTCCCCGGTATCCAGGCGGAGTGCAAGAAAGCTGGGCGCAAACGGCGATGGGATGGCCACGTGGCCTTCATCGACGCCGTTGCTGGTGATCACGAACAGCATCCCGTCCGCACCGACAGGCGAACAGGTGGCCAGGTTGTGCGGGAACACATCCAGCTTCTCCATCATATCGTATTCCCAGACTATGTCCGCGCCGTTGACGCCTGTGACGTCTTCGCTGCGGTACGGCCCGTCGTTTTCCGAGTCCAGAAAGCCCTCGGTATCGGCGCAGACCACCCGACCCTGGTTGGAAACGTAGAACAGGCGGTCGCCCTGGATAAACGGCGTCGAGCAAACGCCCTGCAGCGGCCAGTCGTTCACCCTACCCGCGGGCAGCTTCGGGTGGGCCGACTGCCACAGGAACTCCCCGTCGGATTCCCGGAATGCCATCACCACGCCTCGATCGCCCTTGATATCGGGATTTCGTTCGGCGTGGTTATTGGTCCCCATAAACACCTTGCCGCCCAGCAGAACGGGCCCGGCGTACGACTGGGAGCCGAGAGCGGCTTTCCACCTGATGTTCGTTCCGGTGGCCGTATTCCAGTCCGTTGGCAGATTCTTCTCGTCCGACACCAGGTTTCGTGAAGGCGTGAATCCCCACATCGCGGTCTCCTGGGCGCGCACGCCCGAAGCCGGCCAGAACAGCGTAAATGCGACCAGGTATATCCATCCAGATTTCATTTTTGTCTCTTTCTCCGGGTATAATTGTCCGTATTGACGCCCATCAGGCGATTAACCGGACGTCCGGATGAATGCCTTCAGCCATCGCATCCGGCCGGACGCCCGTTCAGTACACGCTTACGTTGTCGTAATAGATGTTCGCCGGCGAGTACCCGTAAAGCCCGGGACTTCCTTGCCGTATGGGAAGCGGGTCCTCCGCCTCGATCGTCCATGCGTCCGGCTCCCCGTCGCTCCGCTTCCAGACTTTTCCCCTTACGATCGCCCGACCGCCATCGATGTCCACTCGCATCTTCATGGTATACCACACGTCCGGTTCCCATTCAAAAGCCACGCGATGAACCATCCTCAAATCGGACGACCAGGACCGGACTTCCAGTCGCTTGTAGGCGCCCTGCAGATCCAGGATGTATCGATGAGCGATCAGGCCCATGTCCGGCAGCCACCGCCTGCGCCGGCCCCCCATCAGATCGGCCTGGACGGTGTATCCGCTCATTTCAGGCGGTCCGATGTACAGATTGGACCGGTCCAGTCCGCGTGCAGCGGGTGGCTTGACCAGGACCTTGTTTCCATCCAGTTCCTCGACCCTGAATCCCCGTCCGCCCCATACCCAATGCCGCGGATTCCTGCCGGCAGGGACCCCCTCGAAGTCCTCGGTCCAGGGCGGCTCCGGCGTCACCCGTACCCATGCCCGCGACGTCAGCCCGCCGGTCGCGGCAACCACCCATCCGGCTTGTCCTCTATTCGCCGGCGTGAACCGACCGTTCTCTACCTTTCCCGTCAGTCGATCGAGGGTCCATTCGGCATCGACATCGCCGATCAACCTTCCCCGCGCGTCGAACGTCCGGGCGCCCAGTGTCAGCGTCTCGCCCGACGCCAGCGTTTTCTCTGCCGGAACAACCAGCAACGCGGCCGGTTCGGCGCCTGAAGGCGCGCGCGGATGTCCGGAAAACGGCGTGGACGCAAGCGCGAACGACGCATCCCGGTCGCCCAGACAGAACAGGCCCGCTTCGGTTGCGAAGTAGATCCGACCGTATGCGACGGCGACCGAACCGTAGATCTCCGCGGGCCTCCCGGCGGGCATCATGATCTTCCTGTCATCCAGTACTCGCGCACCCGCATCCTCCACCTTGAGAATCCGGAATCCGCCGTTGACTTCCGTCACGTACAGTTTGCCGTCGGCCCACGTGGGAGAACCCTTGCCCACCGTGCCGATATTCCGCTCCCACAACTTCCGGCCAGACTCCGCGTTCAGGCAGTGCACGTTCGCCGAATTGTCGATGACGTACAGACGCCCCGCGTGAAGGGCCGGAGACGCGTACCCCGCGGCGATCCCGTCCTGGCGCCAGATCTCCTTTCCCGATCCCGCATCGAGGCAGACGACCCGACCCATCGTGGTATTGTCCACGTTCTCTTCGCTGTGGGAGGCGTACACCCGATTGTCAGCTGCAACCGGAGACGTGTTGATACCCCGCCTGCTCAAGGGGAACCCCCATACCACCTCGCCCGTCGCGGCCTTGAAGGCGAATATGCCTCCGTTGCCGTTCCCCGCGATCAACAGCCTCTGCCCGTCAACGGTCGCGGCTATGGGTGTGGAATAAACGGTCAGGTCGACCTGCCCGCCGCCGCCCGGGCGCGCCATCCATACGGTCTCTCCAGTCCGCTTGTCGAAGGCCACGTACCTGTGTGAAGGCGGGCGGTCCGCCCAGCCCCTGTTTCCCATGCTGATGACAACCAGGTCACCGTCGACCACGGGCGTATGCAACCTGCCGCCGTATCCCGAAAACCTGTTGAACTCCTCGGTCAGCGACCTGGTCCACAGGATTCGGCCGTCTCTGTCGAAACAAAGCAGCAAACCGTTCACCAGATGCGCGTACACATTCCCCGTCTCCCCGTCGGCGCCCAGATTCGCCCAGCCCAGGCGGTTGAACGTTATGGTGGAATGCCACACGTTGAACTTGCGTTCCCAGACCAGCCGTCCGTCCTCCGCGTCGAAACAGGCGACGTGTTCCTGCCTGGTTACCCCCTCCCCGGTTCTTCCGATCACATAGACCCGCCCGTTCAGGATCACCGGCGTGGACCGGCCGATGAACTCCGACCGCCAGACCAGGTTCTCTCCGTCCGGAGACCAGCTGGAAATCAGGCCGGTTTCCGGAGACGCGCCTGTCTGCATCGGCCCGCGCCAGTGCGTCCAGTCCGACGCGGCGCCGGACGTCGACCAGGCGAAAGGAAGAAGACCTGCCAGACATGCCGTGCGAAAGTACGCTTTCAGCCGACTCTTCATTTTTTATAATCCTCTTTCAGGTGGTTCGATTCGCGGGTCGAGACTTCAGGCCCCACGGCCCGGAGCAGGTCCCGCCTAGCGAAAGGTCCCTTCCGCAATATCCGATTCACCCACGAACTGCTTGAGATGCTCTATAGCC
>CAZKDZ010000313.1:0-12122 GCA_964551635.1 uncultured bacterium
GCTTCGGACTGCGGCCTCTCCGTGGAAGCGGGAGCGCTGTTCGCTTCGGAAGAAACGCGACTGCTCTGCGATGCATTCAATCTGGATCCGCTGGGTGTCATCTCCTCCGGCGCGCTGTTGATCGGCCTGGCGCCGGAAGACGCCGGACGGGTCCGTAACGCCATCCGGACCGCCGGCATTCCCTGCGAGATCGTCGCGCGTGCGGAACCACCCGAATTCGGGCTCAAGCTCCACGATGACAATACGGTCTGCGACCTCCCCGAATTCGACAGGGACGAAATTGGAAAGATCTTTTGACCCCCAGTAAAGGCGGGTAGACGTGAGACGTTAGACGGGAGAAGATGCCCTTGCCTGATAGGTTCTTCCATTATGCCACCGGCAAGAAGTGAAACCACACGGGCACTCACGTCATCTCCCGTCTACCCTCTACCGTCTCCCAGCCTTTAAGCCCTTCCTGTCGCTGATTACTGAATCTGCTTGTCCGCAATTGGCGTAACGCCTAAATTATGACGCGACGGTTCCGGTTTCCATCGCACTTTCGGGAGCATTTGACGTGACGGACCAGAACGGATTCACCTTCCATTCCCCCACGCGTCTCTTCGTCGGCCGCGGGAGCGTCTCGGAAATCCCGGGGATTCTCGCGGAACGAACCGAAAATAAGGCCCTCGTCGTTACCGATAAGGGTCTGGTAAGAGCCGGTGTGGCGCAGCAGGCCACCGGCGTCCTCGAGGCCGCGGGGATCCCGTTTGCGGTCTACGACGGCGTGGAAGAAAATCCTCCGGCACACATCGTTCAGGCCTGTTTCGATCTTTACGAATCAGCGGGGTGTGACTGGCTCCTGGCCATCGGCGGCGGTTCTTCGATGGACACCGCCAAATGCGCCGGTGTGCTGGCAGCCAACGGGGGGCGAATCGAAGACCACTTCGGTCTCCTGCAGGACCGGAAGCGGATACCCTTTCTGCTGTGCGTGCCCACGACCTACGGTACCGCCAGCGAAGTCACCCCGTTCGCCGTCGTCACGGACAACAATCACTTCAAGGCAACCGTGGGCGGGCCGCATGTCATTCCCGACGTGGGCATTCTGGATGCCAATGCCTGCGTCGCCCTGCCCATGCCCATCGCCGCGGCAACCGGGATGGACGCACTCACCCACGCCGTGGAGTCCTACGTCGCACGCGCCTCCAACCCGATAGCCGACGGCCTGGCGCTGCACGCCATCCGGCTGATTTCGCGAAACCTGCGGCAGGCCGCGGCAAGTCACCACAATTTCTCGGCCACGGAACAGATGCTGCTGGCCAGCAATATGGCAGGCATCGCCTTCTCCCAGACGCGCCTCGGGAACGTGCACGCGATGTCGCACGCCGTGGGCGGCCACTACGGGGTCCCTCACGGCGTTGCCAACGCCATCCTGCTCACAAGGGTGATGGACTTCAACAAGGTCGCGTGCCCGGAACGCTTCGCCGATATCGCCGCTGCTCTGGGTGAGAATATCGAAGGCCTGTCCAACGTGGAAGCGGCTGACCTTGCCGTGGAAGCGGTGCAGGGGCTTGCTGCCGACGTGGGCATTCCCAGCACGCTCAGCGAAGTGGGCGTGGCGCGCGAAGGTATTTCCGTGCTAGCGGAAGACGCGATGAAGAGCGGAAATATCCAGATCAACCCCCGCCACACCACGCTCAAGGACATCATCGCGTTATACGAAGCCGCGATGTGACAATCCTTCGCATCCGAACATCATTCGCACGGCTTTTGATTCAAGACCCGGATTCCGACTTTCGTTCACTACGACCGGAGGCCTCAAATGCAATACCCCCACATGTTTCGGATCCGACAGCGCTTTGACGCGCCGCGCGTCGACGATATTCCCGGCGCCACCCGGCGCGAGATCCAAAACCTGAACCCCGGCGATACCATCAAGCCAGGGCACACGGTTGCGATCGCCGCCGGCTCCAGAGGCATCGCCAATCTGGACACGGTTATCGCGACGATTGTGGATGAGATGGCCGCGCTGGGCGCAAAGCCCTTTATCGTCCCGGCCATGGGCAGCCACGGCGGCGGTACTGCCGAGGGTCAGGCCGGGATACTCGCCGAATACGGCATCACGGAAGCTGCGGTCGGCGCCCCCGTCAGGTCCTCGATGGACGTGATCGAAATCGGCGTCACCGATTTCGGCATGCCCGTCTATTTCGACAAATGCGCCTCCGAGGCCGACCACGTGGTCGTCGTCAACCGCGTCAAGCCGCACACGGGCTTCGTGGGCGAGATCGAAAGCGGCCTGATGAAGATGATGCTCATCGGCCTGGGCAAGCACAAGGGCGCCACGATCTACCATCGCGCCATTATCCATCACTCGTTCGACAAGATCGTGCGCGTGGTGGGAAAGACGGTCCGCGAAAAGATGCCGATTTCGTTCGGCGTGGCCCTGCTCGAAAACGGGTACGACGAAACCGCGCAGATCGCCGCCGTTCCCGCGCGGGACTTCGAAAGCGCAGAGAAGGAACTGCTGGTCAAGGCCAAGGCCTGGTGTCCCCGGCTGCCGTTCGACGACGTGGACCTGCTGATTATCGACGAGATGGGTAAAGACATCAGCGGCTCCGGCATTGATACCAACGTGGTGGGACGCAAGCGCAATGAACGCCGCGCGATGGATGGAGACACGCCCAACGTGCTGCGGATCTTCGTCCGGGACCTCACGGAAAAAACCCACGGCAACGCAGTAGGCGTCGGTATGGCGGAATTCACCACGGACCGACTGATTGAGAAAATCGACTATCACGCAACGAATATCAACGCCATTACCGGGCAACACCCCCCGGCCGCCTCCATCCCCATGCATTTTCCCACGGACGAGGAGGTCCTCCACATTGCGCTCGAATCCGTCGGACTCATCGAGCCGGCCGACGCCAAAGTGCTCTGGATTAAGAACACCCTGGACCTGGGCGAAGTCGAAGCCTCCACCGCCTACCTGGACATGGCCGAAATGCGGGACAACCTGGAGATCCTGGTCGGCCCCCGGCAACTCGAACTCGGCCCCGACCGCAACCTCCCGCCCATCGACACCTTCGCGCGCAAAGCGCCGGAAATGATCCCCGCGGACTGAGGGAACCGTAGGATCGTCCGAAACTACTATAGAGTGCACACGCCTGCATTTTCAGGGGATAGTAGAGCTGTTGGCAGGATATTTATGAGGCACGGCAAGGTTCGCGCAGGGTGACTTCCGGCACTCCGAAGAAACGTCAGGGAGAACCACCATGAATTGGCGAGACCATATCACCGTGGATCCCGAAATCTGTCATGGAAAAGCGTGCATCACGGGCACGCGAGTCCTGGTGACTACGGTCCTGGATAACCTGGCATCCGGTCTGGACCACGATGAGATATCGAAGAGTTACCCTTCGGTTTCACGCGAAGCCGTCCATGCGGCAATTTCCTATGCCGCGGCACTGGCAAACGATTAGGTGTTCCGTTTTGGGTAAATGCGGCATGTGAATCGTATTGTAAGACGAAGCGCGAAAAACCAGAATTGATATTAGTCGAATTATCTGATTTATGCGGAATCCCCGCAGCGCAGGAAAGTGAGCCTTGCATTGAAGACACATAGATACCAACTTCGCATCAGTGGTCTAACGGAAAGCAATGGTCAAATCAGGATGGCGACCCTCCGGCGGGTTACGGGTGCCCTACTAACTGCATCCGAACGCGCGACTCGCTTGATCGCCACAGGCGTTGGCATCGGTAAGGGCGTAAGGCCACAATGGCTTCATTCTGCGATCGACTTTACGATAACTGGAATGAAATCAGGATCTACAGTTCTTCAGCTGGAGGCTCCAAGATTGGGCGATACTGCCCACGAGCAATTCGCACAAGAGGATTTGTGGAGAAAACAACCCAGCATGGACGACACTGCACTCGACCTTGTAGCTCAGTCCGTAAATGAAACACAAATGGACAATCCCGCGGGAGATTACTTCGACAGTTCCGTTCTCGAAGCAGTTGTCAAGTTGGGGAAAGCGGCGGGTGTTTCCGGGGTGCGCTATGACTTGGTACCTGAAGGCGTGGAACATGGAAGTTTCGCATTAGACGACAGTACGTGCGTGATGGTTAGAGACCGACTTGCTGACATTCCTGAACCAAAGTCGTTTATCGTAAGTGGACGGCTAGACGAGATCAAGCACGGCAATGGACGCTTTCGCCTGGTTGTAGGACAGAGCGCAACGCTCTTTGGACGTATAGAACCGACATCACTGGATGTGGAGGCATTGCGTCCTTTGTGGGGAAAGTACACGACTGTCGAGGGTATTGTTCATTTCAAGGTAAATGGGAAACCACGACTCATCGAGGCTCGAAGGATCAGCAGTCGTCAGGAAGGAGATGACGTCTTCGAAGAAATGCCAACGGTGGAGGCAGAGGAGTCACGTACCTTGTTTCCTGTCCAACGGAAGGAAGTTGCTGCGTTCGACCCTATTGAACTAGCAGGGGCCTGGCCTGGAGACGAACCCATCGAAGACCTCATGCGGCAACTCGATTGAACGTAAACACTATGTCGCGTTTTCTCCTGGATACGAACATACTGCTCGGTTTCACTCGCGAGGCGCCGTGGGCTCTCCGGGCTCGTGCGGATCATGATCTTGGAAATCGCGAGACAATGGTATTTACGTCTGTCATCTGCCAGGGGGAAATGCTCGCACTCGCAGAAAAAAACGGTTGGGGCCGGAAGAAACGGACTCGCCTGGAGCAGGTCCTTAACGGCATCACGACATTAGGAATCAGCAGACGGACGATCATGGACGCGTATGCCCGAATTGACGCTTGGACACACGGTCAGACAGTTGCTTCTCCGAACAATTCGCCCCCGCCAAAACCGGCCGTTTCAATGAAGCAAAATGACCTCTGGATCGCGGCCACCACCCACGCAAGCGGAGCAACGCTTCTTTCAACGGATAAAGACTTTCAACACCTTGACGGAATCTGGTTCCAATTCATCTACATTAATCAATAGCACTGCTTTTTTCACACCAAATTTGCCAGAGGGGGTATCGACAGATTGCGAGCAAGTCTATGAACGCACCGAACTTCGGCGCGCAATTCAATGATCTTCGCCTGCTGAAGGACGGCTGTCTCGATGGTGAACGAATAAAGCCGCCCACCGATGGGCTTCAGTGGTTGCGATACGCATTCCAGTGCAATTACCCCGTTAAATTACCACTTCCGCACCTCTATCCCACCGAGACGGGTGGAGTTCAGGTTGAGTGGACCCTCGTGCCGAATGAGATTACTCTCAATGTCAACATCGAAACCCGTTTGAGGGAATGGCACTTGCTCAATGTGGTGTCTGGCCACGTCTCTGAGCGCACGTTGAATTGCGACGATGACTGCGATTGGCGGTGGCTGGTCGAACGGATTGATGGTATTGCGGCGGGTGACGTACAATCTGATAGACCTTAGTTGTCAGGGCGAGTAAGACCCCGCTAAATTCGGGAGACGTGCGACGATCGTAACGCGGGGAATTCGTTGTGATATATGCGGGAATCTGGAAGAGATTCGCGGCGGCGTGGATCGATTACGTCGTCATTTACACAGCTATGGCGGTCTGTGGAGTCCTGTACTCAATCTTCTACATAGTTCCAATGATAGCAGAAAATGCCGGGGAGTACGATTACGTAGATGCAAACATAGACGCACTCATTTTAGGGTCGGTAATGTGGTTGGCGATCGCGTGGATCTATTTTGCGGTATTCGAGTCTTCGAAAAAACTGGCGACACTGGGTAAGTTGGCCGTTGGCATCAAGGTCACTGACCTACATAGAAACCGCATTGGTTTCGCCAGGGCTTCAGGGCGATATTTTGGAAAGTACATTTCTGCGTCGATGATTGGCATCGGCTATGTCATGGCCGCATTAACGAAGAGAAAGCAAGGGCTTCACGATATGATGGCCGGGTGCCTGGTGATCAGGCGGGATGCGGGTCCAGATTCCGTATCTGTTGAGCGGTGAGCTCTCGGCGGCGCGGCGAGACGATCATCGAAACGCGTCTTTCGGCAGATGGTTACGTAACAGTGGACGCAGGTGGTTTCGACCGAATACCCGCTCTTGTTTGACTGACTGAATCGCATTATTTAGCTGATATGGGAACAATGAAAACGACGATTGATATTCAAGACGAACTGCTGGCGAGGGCAGAAGAGTACGCGAGGAAGTCGGGTCGTACATTGCGCGCGGTGGTCGAGGAAGGACTGAGAGAGGTACTCGACGGACCGAAGCCTCGAACTCAATACCGGCTTCCTGATTTAAGTATGGGCAATCCGGGTTCGTCCGATCCGTTAGAATCCTGCTCGTGGCGTGACCTGCGCGAAATCATCTATGGAGACCTGGAAAACCGGAAACCGGTTCGTCGACCAGCATCGAATAAACGCAATTGAATCAAGGCGATTTGACATCTGATTTCCGCGGCGATGCCTGCCAGTTTCCACGAGATTTGCCTGCTTGACGCCAGAAAAGCTGCCACCCCTCCGCCCCATCACTGCAGGCCTACCCGCCCTCAGGTTCGAACACCAGTTCCGGTACCACAACCTCCCAGGTATCGCACTTTGCATGTTCACGGAACTCCGGTTCCGATGCTTCGCGGCTCCACGTCACGACCGCATAGACTGTGGCGGCCGTACACCGCGTTTCTTGCGGCGGTTCGAACGCCTGCGCCAGGCGGCCCACCACCATCCCTGAACGGTCCAGCAACTCCCAGGTTCCCGTATCCGTAACCTGTGTCGAAATCTGATCGCCCGGCGAAAGGGCGGCTATTGCGCGATGCACGGGATGTCCTGCGTGGCGCCTTCCCGCGAAGCCCAGGTTGACCTCACCGAGTGTCGGTCGCCGGTATTGACGGCTGAGTTCGATGGGATTTTCCGTGATCGCAACCAGTTGACGGTGGTGAATTGCGCCGTTTTTGGGAAACCTGTAGGGCGCCGGGTTGAGCGGCTCCAGGTACGCTGCTGGCGCTGCCTCACTGACGATATCCGACCGTATGGGACGATCACCGCGTCGGGTTCCCTGAAAGCGAACGAGCGCGAGCGTCTGCCTGGCGCGTGTCATCGCCACGTAGTAGAGCCTGCGCGGCGCGTCCGGGTCTTCGCCCGTGTCCACTCTGTTCCAGCCACCGTCGAGCACCACGACGTGATCGAACTCAAGCCCCTTCGCCCTGTGTGCAGTCAACAGGAGCAGACCGCGATGGCGGCGGCGCACATCCCGGCCCCACTCTGCCAGCCACTCGATGAAGTTGTCCACCGGCACTTCGCCGTTTCCCGCTTCCAGGGCGTGCTCGTCGAGCGCCTGCCGGAGAAGTTCTGTCCAGGGCCCCTTCGGCTGAGTATCCAACCAATCCGTTAAATCGGATACATTCACCAGGCGGGCGTCCCGGCCGCGCAGCCATTCTACGAATGCGCGTGTCTCCCGCAGATGCCAGAAACCGGGGATTCCCTCGTTCGCCATCTGCACCGGGATGCGGTTGATTTCGCAGAATGCCCGCACCGGGTCCAGATATTTCCACTCTCGTGCGATCACTGCGCACGTGGACCAATCCCAATTCGAAGATAAATCCGCGAGGCGCTGAAACTCCTTCATGGCGACCTGCACCTGCGAGATCGGGTCCGGAACGGAGGGCAGAACTTGAACTCTTCCCCGTGCGACCGGATCCCGCCCATCCCAGTCGCCGCCTGACGGATTCTTCGCTCTCGCGCGGTCGATTCGGATCGGGTGTCCTGTCTTCAACCTTTGACGAGCCGGCTCGATCAACTCGTTGGCCGCAGTGATGATGTTGCCGGTTGAACGGTAATTGTCAATGAGGTAGCTGGGTCTCGGCCCGTAATCCGTTTCGAATATACGAATGTACTCTACTGACGCACCGGCGAATGCGTAGATATTCTGATCGTCGTCACCCACTGCGAAAAGAGTGAGTTTTCGGTCCTCATCCTGCAGGGTCCTTCCGGCGAGGGCCGATATCAGTGCGTACTGTTCCTCGCCAATGTCCTGATACTCGTCTACCAGGATCCAGCGGAAGCCCCTGAGCAGCCGTTCCCGACGATCGTCCGCGTCTTCGGGCTCCAGACCCTCGCCGCGAAGCAGCGCAACGGCCTGGCGCAAGACCTCCCGGAAGGCATCGTCGTCAAGGTCCCGCCGTTCGCGTTCCTGAAAACTCACGCCGACGAGTCGCATCGCCAGGGCGTGGCAGGTGAGGACTGTCACACCTCGTGCGTCGTCTCCGATCAAATCCTTCAGGCGCTGACGGATTTCGACCGCCGCGTGCCGGTTGTAGGCCAGCGCCAGTATACCCCTGGGATTCTCTCGTTTTGCGCGGACGAGATAGGCGATGCGATGCACCAGCACGCGGGTCTTCCCGGACCCCGGGCCGGCCAGCACGAGTACGTTCACCTGGTCCCGATCGTCCGCGACAATGCGCTGCTGGGCCGGATTATTGAGGCTCTCGACGATTGCCCGCCAGGATTCGGGCGTGGTCTCCCGCTCGATCTCCTGGCCTCGATTTGGCAGCCATCGGTTGAGGAAAGCTTCCTGTGTGAGACTGAAATAATCGAGCGCAAGTCGCAGCGCGTCGGCCATATTGTCTAGCCCGCGCTGTGCGAATTCCGCCATGACGTGGATCTGAAGCGCCTGGCCCTTATAGTGAAGCCTCAATGGTTCGAAGTCAGGCTTGGCGAAGCCTCGCTTCTCATCTGTCAGACTGATTGTCATCGCGGGACGAAATACGGCGAGGCCCTTGTTGAGTCGGATAACCTCTTGCTCGTGAAGCCAAAGGAGGGCGCGATCCAACAGTTTCTCCGGATTCCTGACTCTGCCTTTCAAAATGATATCCGACGTGATCGCGTTTAACAGGTTCCCGAGTGTGGTTTCGGCGAGCAGGTCCGTGCCGCGAGTGTTGGGGGGCAGACAGGACAGCAGGTGATCGAGTAGTAGTTTCGCCCCTGCACGCCTGCGCGACGCGAGTTCAGCGAGGCCCGTCCACTCCCGTCGCAGTTCAACGTTCACGGTATCGGGGTCTCGCCGCCGTATCCCCAGACTGCCCGCGTCACCGCCTTCACCACGTCCGTCATGGGCGATACTGCGCAGAATGCGCCACAATCTTTCGGGAAGGGGATCAGCCACATCCTCGTCTCGCAGCTTCTGAGAGGCAAGGCGCAAAAAGAGCGGCCACTTGTCTCCCTTGCTCATATCGGGGGCGGTCTCGCGCATCTGCGCGATCAAACCGGTCTCCAACTCCTCTGCTTCATCAAAACGCTTCCGAGAACTTCGCACGACGCCCGCGTGGACGAAGGCAGTCAGCGCCGTATCATTGCTGGCGATACCCATGCGCTCAAGGTCGAATAGGGCGTTACGCACGCCTTCAGGACTCAGCGCTGACACGCCCATTAGTTCGTCGGTTGAGACGCCTTCGTCGGCATCTGCATCGATGAGTGCTTCGACGATTCTCAGCAACTGCCTCCGATATTCATCCGTAGTTTCTATCTCTGCAAGCCGGGCGGCTGCTTCCTCCACGGAACCCACCCTCAGAGACGATGGAAATACCTGGACCCGGTTTTCCTCCCGGGACAGCAATACCGTTTCTTCGAGCCAGGAGACGGCGGTACGCACGCGGGTATCGTCCGTGGCGGAGTCCCGTTCGAAGGCATTCACGTCGTCTTCGCCAAGGATCTCCCCTGAGGTCGCGACGACCTCGCCGCCAAGGCGCTTCTTCCGGTCCAGATTGCGGAGTGCCATCAGGACGCCGTGGATCTCCCGCCTGGTCAGTCGCGATGCCGCAGACATGCCGAACTGCCGCTCCACATCTTCGGGGGTATAGAGTAGAACACATCGCGCGGATTTCCGGTCCCGCCCCGCGCGGCCGGCCTCCTGCATGTAGTTCTCCAGTGAACCCGGTATGTCCGCGTGGATCACCAGCCGCACGTCCGGTTTGTCGATGCCCATGCCGAATGCATTGGTGGCCGTAATCACCCGTAACTCGCCGCCGATGAATCTTTGCTGCACGCTCTTCTTGGTTTCAGGCTGCAGCCCCGCGTGAAAGTACTCCGCAGCGACATCCTTCATTTGCAGGAACTGCGCCGCCTCCTCCGTCTGGCGTCGCGTTGCGCAATAGACGATGGCGCCTCCCGGGGTATCCGGCGGCAGGTCCGCCATCAGAATCTGATGGATGTGTGCGAATTTCTCCGGTTCGGTCGTCTTGACAACTACGAAATCCAGATTCGTGCGCTGGGCCCCGCCGTCGAACACGTTCAGTTCGATTTGTAACTCGTCCTGGAAATGCTGTCGGATGTCGGCAACGACGTCGGGCTTTGCCGTCGCCGTAAGGCACATCACCGGTGGGATCGGCTCCTCCCCCGCCTTCTCACGGATGAACCGTCCTATATAGCGGTAATCAGGACGGAAATCGTGGCCCCACCGCGAGAGGCAATGGGCTTCGTCCAATACCCACGCGCCAACCTCTCTCTGGTCCAGTATCCGGCTGAGGGAACGACTGCGCAGTTGCTCCGGAGAAATGAGAAGAATGGCCGCGTCCCCGAGACGAACACGGTCCAGTGCGTCGGCGCGTTCGGGCATTGAGAGCAGCCCATTGATAGCCACACAGGAAGAAATCCCGCGCGCCTCAAGGCCGGCAACCTGGTCGGCCATGAGTGCGACGAGCGGTGAAATCACCACGGTCAGCGCGCCGGTCTTGTCGTAACGGGAGAGCGCCGGGATCTGATAGCAAAGCGACTTGCCGGTACCGGTCGGCAGAATCCCAAGGACGTGCTCGCCCGCCATCGCCGCCTCGCAGATGGCCTGCTGCATCGGTCGACCGTCCTTGTCGGTCGGTTCCGGTCGAAAGTCGTCGAAGCCGAACCATCGCTTCAGTTCCTTACGCGGGTCGTGCCGCTCATTGCACCATTCGCATTCCGACTCGCCGCACGTCCTGTCCCGCAACCGGCGAACGAGCTTACCGGCATCCGGAAACTGATGCCGCACCCACGGCGGCATCACCGAGTTTCCCCCGGCGACCGACAGCCAGGCAAGGGCGTACGCAAGAGGCCAGCCGACCTTTTGGATATTTTGAACAACATCCTGCCCGTTGTTCCGGCAGGCGATACCATTCAAAAGGCTGCTTGTCGCTGTGCGCGCCTGTGCGTCCGAAGGCCGTTGAGACCGTCGCAGCGCGGAGAACAACGCTTCGACGCCCGTCGCTTCATTCCCGGAAAAGGCATCGGCGCCAGTCCCGACACCCGCGGCAGAGGTGAGCCAGTGCCACGCCAGGGTCAGGGCCGGGGCGTTCCGACCGACTGTTTCCAAGGCAAGGCACTGGTCCCGAAAAACATCCAGCGTGAGGCGCGCGTCGAGTTCCGGGTCGTTTAAGCGCCCTTGTTTGAGTTGAGGGTCCTGGTAGTGCTTCACGAGGTGGTGATACGGATTGCGCGGAAAGGCGAGAGGGTTCAGTTTCAGTGTATCGACGGCGGGCAGTTTCAGCAGCCGTAGGTCCGACTTCGCCGCTGCGAGATGCGGCAGATCGAAGGCAATCAGGTTATGGCCGAGCAGGAAATCCGCGCCTTTGGCGAACTCGTCAAGTTCCGCCAACGCCGTTGTCAGATTACCCTTCCGGAAGGTCATGGTCCGATCGGTATCCGTGCGAACAGCAGCGAAAGCACCGATGCGGCCGTCGTTCTTCCCGACCTCCAGGTCGATCGAAACGTAGCGATGGGGTATATTGGGATGCATATTCACGTATCGCGAAAACGATGCCGGCGGCGGAAACCGGGCGCCCACAAGGGACGCCTCTACACGGGGCTGGATCTGCGCCGCGCCAAATGCCAATCTCAATTACGGCGTGTAGAAAAGCAGGGCACCCACAAGGGGCGCCCCTACAAGGTCGTGGGCGGGATAAAGAGATGATGTCGATTAAACAGGCAGCGCAACCTGGCAGTTTGCAGCACCGTCACATCGTTTCGGCTGCGCGCATGGTAAGGATATCCTCACCCGTTCTATTGACGTCGAACGCGTACCGGTCGTTGCCCGCCCGGATCTCGAAACCGTTTTCGGTTGCAGCCACCTGCGCGTTCAGGCTGTGATCGAGGAACGCGAAGACCAGGGCGTCTC
>CAZKDZ010000314.1:0-7048 GCA_964551635.1 uncultured bacterium
GTGTCGGACCTGACCCGTTAACAGTCCGTCGATAAAGTCGCACTGCACGCGAGGAAGGACGGACTCTTCCAACGGGCTGTCAAGTAACGGGTCGCCGGTTGGGGTTGGGGGAATTCCAACGGGCGGGACGCGGTAACCGGATCAGAACACAAGGCCGGGGGAGACTGTCTTGGGAATTGTCTCGACCACGCGATTGCTGGGGGTGATTGGCGATCCCATTGCCCATTCGTTATCGCCGGACATGCACAATGCGGCAATTGGCGCGCTTGAAATAGACTACTGTTACGTCGCCTTTCACGTATTGCCGGACGGGATTGAATCGGCGCTTGACGGCATGCGCGCGCTGCAGATCAGGGGATTAAACGTCACCCTTCCCCACAAATCCGCGGTGATGCCGCACCTGGACCGGGTTTCCGACGAAGCACTGGCCGTGGGCGCGGTGAACACGATCTCTCTCAGGGACGGCGAACTGGTCGGGCAGAATACCGACGTGTACGGATTGGTCACGGCCCTGGAGCACACCGCGGGTCTCGCCGTGCTGCCTGAGCATTGCGTGATCCTCGGAGCGGGCGGCGTTGCGCGGGCGGCGGTTTACGCGCTGGCGTCGCGAAAAGAGGTGAGGCGGGTGAGCATTCTCAACCGAACCGTCGCCCGGGCTGAGGCTCTCGCGCATGATATGCAGCGCATAACGGGTAAGGCGATCGACGCGGGTGATCTGGCGAAAGACACACAAATGAGGCGGTTCGCGGACGCGGGCCTCGTTGTGAACGGAACGTCGCTGGGGATGGTTCCGGAAGTGGATCGGACGCCGCTCGCGGTAACGGACGCGATACACCCGCGGCTGGTGCTCTACGATACGGTTTTCAATCCGATGGATACGCTCCTGATGCGTCAGTTTCGATCCGCCGGAGCGCGGGCGTTTGGCGGGCTGGATATGCTTGTATACCAGGGTGCGCGGTCGTTTGCCGTCTGGACGGGCATCGAGCCGTCCGTCGACGTCATGAAACGGGCGATAATCGGCCGGTTTCGGACGTAGCTGTGGCGACTTCCAACCTTCAGGAACGAAATGGCCGGCGGACCTTCGTGCGTCAGATGTTCGACGGTATCGCCGGCACGTACGATCTGCTGAACCACCTGTTGAGCGCCGGCGTGGATATTCTCTGGCGACGCTGGACTGTCGACGCGCTCGATCTGAAAGCGGGCTGGTGGGTCCTGGATCTGGCAACCGGAACGGCCGATCTGGGTCTCGAGGCGGCTGCGCGCGACCCGGGGGTCCGGGTTGTGGGCGCCGACCTTTCCCTGCCAATGCTTCGGATCGGGAACAGAAAGCGAAAGAAAAGATCCGGCCGGATGTACCTGCTTCGGGGAGATGCACAGCGGCTGCCGTTTCCGGATGCACGGTTTCACGCGGTAACGATCGGGTTTGGAGTTCGGAACTTTTCGGACCTGAACGCCGGCCTTCTCGAGATACGCCGTGTACTGCGCCCGGGCGGCCGGCTGGCGGTTCTTGAATTCTCCCGTCCCAGGGCATTTCTATTGAGCAGGGTCTACCTCTTCTATTTCAGATTCATCCTTCCTGGAATCGGTCGGCTTGTTTCCCGGAATCCTCAGGCCTATCGGTATCTCTATGAGTCGGTAATGCGGTTTCCGGAAGGTGCAGCGTTTCGAACGCGTCTGACAGAGACGGGATTTTTCGAGCCGGTGGAACGCCGGTTGACCCTGGGTATCGCCACGCTCTACCTGGCGTCAAAACCGTAGAATCGATAAAATCGGGTAGACGGACCTACCCCCTCACCCCCTTCCTGAAGGAAGAAGGAAAAAGGAAGAAGGAAAAAGGAAGAAGCAGCGGAAACTGTGCCATCTGTCGCTCTTGAGGAGTCCGCTGGGCGAGTTCTCGCTATCAGACAGGCATTCGATTGGCGAACGCGAAATCTCTCGCGAGCACTTCCAGTGCAGGGCGCGCTATTCCGTCCAGCACCGATCGTCGTTTTCGTCCGGGTTTGGCTGGCCATTGGATCCGGTGCATCCCGTGAGGGGTTTCGCGCGATGCCTGTGGCAGGCCCCGCGCCCAGCGGCGACTTTTGGTTCCTTTTGGTCGCTTCAAAAGGAACACGCCGTAGGCAGGGAATTTGGGGAGTAGGGTTTTTGTTGTTTTGCATTTGACTTTGCCGTTCTTGCTTTTGGCTGACGGCTGAGAGCTGATTGCTTTTTCTGAGAGGGCCGGGGAGAGAGGTCGCTGAAGGCTGACAGCTGATCGCTTTTTGAGTGGCTCTGGGGTGGAGAGGATCTGTTCTATGGTCAATCCTTTTGTTGAAGAAATCGTATCTCACGTATCAACGGCAACCGACATGCCCCCGGATGAGGTGAGAACCCTGGTAGAGGTTCCCCCCAAACCCGAGATGGGGGATTACGCGCTTCCGTGCTTCAGATTTGCAAAAACACTGCGTAAGGCGCCGAATCAGATCGCCCGGGACCTCGGGGAAAGAATACAACCCGTCGGACGCATCGCACGGGTGCGGGCGGAGGGGCCGTATCTCAATTTCTACGTGAGCCAGACCGAATTCGTAAAGGAGACGCTTTCGGAAATCCTCGCAGGGGGCGGGGAATTCGGCCGTAGCGACGTGGGCGCGGGAAAGACGGTCGTGATCGATTTCTCCTCTCCGGATGTCTCCAAACCGTTCACGATCGCGCACATCCGTTCCACTGCAATCGGGAACTCGCTCTGCAGGCTGTACAGGGCCACGGGGTGGAACGTGATCGGCATCAACCACCTTGGGGACTGGGGCGCCAAGCACGGGATGAGCATTGCCGCTTACAAGCGCTGGGGAAATGAAGACGCGATCCGTGAGAATCCGCCCTACGAACTCTTCAATCTGTACGTAAAATACAATGCGGAGATGGAAAGGGACCCGTCCCTTGGAGACGATGTAAAATACTGGACACAAAAGCTGGAGGCGGGCGACCCCGAAGCGCTTCGGCTCTGGAACTGGTTCAGGGACGAGACGGTCAGGGATTTCAAGCGGGTTTACGGACTGCTGGATGTCGAATTTACGGAATATACAGGAGAGAGTTTCTTTCATGACAAGGTAGGTCCCGTCATTGATGAACTGAAGGCCGGGGGACTTGCCGTGGAGAGTGAGGGCGCCCTCGTCGTGATGCTGGACGATGAGGACATGCCGCCCGCCATCATTCAGACCGGCCATGATACCAGCGTTTATCTCACTCGGGACCTGGCCGCGGCAATCTACCGGAAGCAGACCTACGATTTCGACAAGTTGATCTATACGACCGACGCCGGGCAGTCCCTGCATTTCCGGCAGCTCTTCAAAGTATTGGAACGGATGGGCCATGAATGGGCGAAGGACTGTGTCCATGTTCCGTTCGGCATTATTTCCTTCAAAGAGGGAAGGATGTCGACCCGCAGGGGAAACGTGATCTTCCTGGAGGACGTATTGAACCGCGCAATTGAGTTGACGCGGGAAATTGTCGAAAGCAAGAATCCGGATCTTCCCGAAAAGGATGCGATCGCACGGGACGTGGGCATCGGCGCGGTAGTCTATGCGGACCTGGATTCCCGCCGGACACGGGACGTCGTGTTCGACTGGGATGAGATCCTGAATTTCAACGGCGAGACCGGTCCGTACGTTCAATACACCCATGCCCGATACTGCAGTGTGTTGCGCAGGTACGGGGGCGCGGTGCCGCCCCCCGGCGCGGACCTTTCCCTGTTGACCGAACCCGAGACCGTGGCCGTGGTCAAGTGCATGGAGCGGTTCCCAGAGCGAATCCGGAACGCGGCCGAGACCTGTGAGCCCTCACTGATTGCAGGGTTCCTGATCGAACTCTGCACCGAGGCGAACCGGTTCTACAACGCCCACAGGGTCATTTCGGACGACGTTGGGCTGACCCGGGCGCGCATCGCGCTCGTCTATTCGATTACCGTGGTGCTGGCAGCCGGACTCCATCTGCTGGGCATGAAGGCGCCGGAGGAAATGTGAGTCAGACGGCCCACTCATCTCCGCTGAAGGGCAGACAGATTTTCCTGACCGGTTTCATGGCAACCGGCAAGAGCAAGATCGGCCCCATTCTGGCGCGGCGCCTGGGCCGTATATTTGTGGATACGGACGAGTTGATCGTGGAGGCGGCCGGGAAATCGATCCCCCGGATCTTCGCGGAAGAAGGGGAGACCGCATTCCGTCGAATCGAGCGCGGCAGTGTCAGGAAGGCGGCCGGAATGCGCGATGCCGTTATCGCATTGGGTGGCGGCGCCGTGACGCAGGACGGCAACTGGGACACGATTCGCGCATCGGGCGTGTGCCTTTGTTTGAAGGCATCTCCGGAGACCATCTTCGCGCGCCTGTGCAGGACGGAGGGAGAACGGCCGCTGATGTCCGGACTGAACGACGAAGAACGGATGGAGAAGATCCGGTCGATGCTCGCCGACCGGGCGCCGTTTTACGACCGGGCGGACGCATTCGTGGAGTCGACCGAGTATCGCACGCCGGAGGATACGGTTCAACTGGCATTAACGGCATTGAAAGGCATTAAGAGGCAATAGGGTCTACGGAAGACGCCATTGCTTATGGACTCTCGAGTCATACACAGCGGTTTGGAAACCGTGCAGGTCGATCTGGGCAGCCGCAGCTATCCGATCCGGATTGGACATGGGATTCTGTCCGGTTTCGGCCGCGAGTACGCCGCGGCGGGCCTGGGTTCGAACGTGGCGATCGTGACGAATCCTACGGTGGCGCGCCTCTACCTGGACCCGGTCAGGACCGGTCTCGAGGCGCAGGGCGTGAAGACAATTGTGGTTGAGATTCCGGATGGAGAGGAATTCAAGACGCTGGCCACAGCGGGCCGGATCTATGGCGAACTGATACGGGCGGGTATGGACCGGCGCTGCTGCATCGTCGCACTGGGAGGCGGTGTCGTGGGCGATACCGCCGGATTCGTGGCCGCCACCTATCTACGCGGCATCGATTTCGTGCAGGTACCGACCACCCTGGAAGCACAGGTCGACGCCAGCGTGGGCGGGAAGACCGGGGTCGATCACCCGCTCGGCAAGAATATGATTGGCGCGTTTTATCAGCCGAAGATGGTATACGTTGACACGGAAACGTTGATGACCCTTCCCAGGCGGGAGGTGGTTGCAGGGATGGCCGAGGTGATCAAGCACGGATTGATCCGGGACGAAACACTCGTGCAATTCCTCGAGACCAGGATTGAGAAAGTAGCGGATCTGGCGATCGAACCGAAGCAACTGGTCGGCCTGATTGCACGTAACTGCCGAATAAAGGCGGGCGTTGTGGCGGCGGATGAGACAGAGGCGGGATTGAGGGAGATTCTGAACTACGGTCATACGGTGGGACACGCCATAGAGGCGGTGACGGACTACACGGTATACAAACACGGAGAAGCCGTCATGCTTGGCATGCTGGCCGCGGGCAGAATCGGCGTCATCAAAGGATTTTGGAAACCGGCGGAATTGCAGCGCCAGAACGCGCTGATCGAAAGAATCGGGATACCGGCCGGCGCCCGCGTGCTTGAATCAGGCAGACTGATCGCGCGCATGGCAAGCGACAAGAAAGCGCGGGATGGGGTGATCCGGTTCGTCCTGCCCGAGGCGATAGGCCGCGCGGTTTCGTGCGACACCGTGAAGAAAGAGGAGATCGAGGAGGGCATCCGGTATATGCAGAAATGCTCTCCCGAACCGGCATGAAGACCGCCTCCGCCGGGCGACCGTCCGCTTCAGCGGGTCAACCGTTCGATGACGCAGCGGTGACCGGGAAAGCTCCGCATGAGGTCCGTGCGATTCGCCAGCTCAAAGTCCTCGAATTCGAAACCGGGCGCGACAGTGCCGCCCATGAGGGCGAATGAGCGGGGCTCATTCAGCGTAGCGCCGTACCAGCAGCCGGCGGTAATGACTGCCGTCAAGGACTCGTCGTTTTCAGGGTTGTTGCCAAGCAGGGCGCGTTCGTATACACCGCCTTGATCAATCGTATGTATGGTGACGGGCGATCCGGCATAGAAGTGCCAGATCTCGTCGGACCTGATGCGGTGAAGGGCGGAATAGTCATTGCCTTCGAGCAGGTAGTAGATTGCGGTTGAGAAAGTCCTGGGACCGTTGAACCGATTTGGAAGGGCCCGTGTCTGTATGGTCTCACAGGAGCGGTATATTTCCCGATAGTATCCGCCTTCCGGGTGCTCTCTGAGATTCAATTCCGAGATCCAGTATTCGGCATTCCGGTTCATGGCAAAGGTAAGGTGAAGATAGTTATTGCGCTCATTTGTCCACTGAAGCTGAATTCTCCGGAATTGAACGGGCAGCATCTTAAGAAATAGCAAGGACCACCGACAAGAGTGCACCCTCAACGATACGGCCAACCGCCAGGAGTACTACGACTCTCGGAAGGCGTTCGTTTTTGTTGGACATCATGGTAATATATCCTTATCTGTAAAACTTGCAACAGTTGACGCCGATCAAGAACCCCTGGTCTATCAGCCCAGGGGTTTCATTGTGCGTGAATCACATGGTGCGAGTAGGGACTCACGAAAAGTGTTTATGAATCGTCCCTGGTATTCCGTGTTCCCTTCGCGGATTTACGCAACGGTCCTTTTCACACAATTGACCTGGACGGTCAGGCTTGTAGCACTTATCACGACATCGGTTGAATACATTGGCGAGAGTATCGGCATAACTGAGTTCAACACTGATAACCCGAAGCACGTAGCGGCAACAGTACCACTTAAATGGAGTAGCCATCTGATGCCTCCTTATGGAAAAGGATTCCGGGGTTATTCGTACTTTACACCGATTTGCGCAAATTGTCAATCCCCTTACCCGGCGCCCGTTCAATAGCTCGCGATATTTCACTTATGCATCACTGAAACAGGCCAAAAAACCACAGCAGCGTCACACATTGGCATGTAATTTTGATGTTAGGAAAAATCGGGCGCGGCATTGCCGGCTCGGGCCCGCTGGAGAAAACGCCGTACGGAAGAATACGAGCCGGCATACCAGTAGGTGTCCACCAACGCCTGGTGGATG
>CAZKDZ010000315.1:0-12011 GCA_964551635.1 uncultured bacterium
TTTCACGGGTCATTACTTCGGTCCGGTTCGGACCGGCATCCACGTGACAATGCCTGCACGCCTGGTTGCACAGTTTCCCGACGTTGATCTGAAGCGTCTCCAGTTCCTCACGCCGCAGAACGACACCCTCCCGCCGCAGACGCGCCCCGAATGACAATGGTTTGACGGGCGCTTCGTCCTGAATTCGGGGCTGAATCGCAAGCAGATCCGACGGCCCTCCCATGGGCTTCTCCTTTGCGTAAACGACAGACGGGCGGATTTTCTTCATTCAGGCGGTTGCACCCGTCGGGCGGCCCCTCACGGCGCTATTGCCGAAGACCCGGCTTCTGCCGCCGTTTCTCGGGGTTGTTACCTGGTTGGCGGACCGCATCCTGGTTCAGCGCCCGGTCGTTGAGCGTCCAATCGTACGGAAGGTATCTGATGGTGATCTGAGGATGCGAGCGAAGGTATTCACGATCTTCCTCGTCGAGATGGATATACAGATAGTCCGTAATTCGAACGTCATCGACCCGATTTGTGCGCTTGTACCAGTCCGTGAAATCACTCCCGAACCAATCGAATATCTTTGAGAGTACAAGTGTCCCGGTGTTCCGGTCCAACCTGACGTGCTGCGGATCGCGGATAAACTCCCGAACGGCGGCATCCAGCTGCTGCTCCAGCCGATCGGGAAGATAGACTTCCGGTCGCAGCCTCGGGCAGGATGCCGCTGCGCAATTCAACGCGGCGTGGATCCGGGGATCGCCGAACTCTTTGCGGACGATATTGTGCTCGATATCGTCCAGCGATCTGGACTGGCCGCCGACGACGTGGAATACCTTGAAGAATCCCGGCTGCGGATGGATGTCCCTGACGCTCGTCGCGGGATATGCATTGGCCACCCCGGCGATGACTAGCGCGTTGTAAGCGTTGATCCAGTAGGCCAGCCTGTCTTCCCGCTCCGGAAACATCTCAGGGTGGCTTTCCGGGCTTGCTTCACGCAAGCGCGCCAGGGTCATCCGGAGGTCGCCAGGCTCAGCCTTGATGCCGGCGTAATCGACCCATCCTCGCGAGTCCACAAACCTGCCCAACATGCGGTTGAGCGACGCGAAGTCGAACGGCGTCGGTTCGCTGCTCCTCCCCGGCACCGACCAGAGCGCGACAAGCATGATCGCCGGAAATGCGAGTCCGGCTACACTTAAGCCCGGTCTGCGCGAGATAAAGGATTTCGTTTTCGGACGCATCGGTTCCCGCCTGTATTCCCTCAATCGAAGAACGTCAAATACGGCTTCCCGTCAATTTCACGCTTCAGCAGCACGGCCAGTTCCAGCGCGTGATAATCTCCCCACATCGAGGCTTCACCGTTTGGCACGTTCTGATCCTCCCGGCGCTGGTCCCAACCATTGGGCCGGTGATAAACCGAATGCAGGATCAGCCCCTGGTGGTTCGCATCTTCCGACAGGTACGGCGCGTCGAACAACGTTCGTGCGACCGTCAACGCCGCCTTCGTGTACGTCGCGCCCGCGACTTCGCCCAGGTACCTGCCCAGACGGTACAGTCCCTGTGCCGCAATCGCAGCGGCCGAACTGTCCACGGGCTCGAATTCATTGAATGGATCCGCGTCCCTTCCCAGGTAATCTCCCATTTGCGTCAATCCCGGAGCCCCCGTATCCCAGTAAGGGATGCCATCCGCCGCGGACGCGCCGTCAACGTAGTAGTCCGCCGCGGCCGTTGCCGCCCGGATCATGAATTCCGTGACGCGGCCGCGACCGCCGCACCCGGACAGGTCTTCATCATCGACGACATCCAGAAATTCCAGCAATTCGGAATATCCGGTAACGATCCAGGCGAGGCCCCGCGTCCATGTGGAAAAGGGCGAGTATCCCTGCTGTGTGCCCGGACATCTGTAATTGCCGTCATCAACGTTGAAAATGGACTCGTGCGCCACCCGTCCCCTGATATCGTATGAATCCCGGCCGTCGCCGTAATACACGTTGAACCTGGCGGTTGTTTCCGCATGTTCGATCATGCGTTCGAAAAGCGAAATCGCCCGGTCGTTTTCCCCATTCAATACGTGGCCCAATTCGTGCGCGAGTCCAAGGGACCTGCAGGTGCGGATCGTGTCGGAAAAAAGCGAATGGGCGCCGTTAAATGAGGGAATATACCCCTTTCCGTCCCGGATGGTCGTCCAGCGTGCCGCCTGCACCGCACCGGACGCTTTCAGTGCAAGCTCATAGAACCGCTGTTCCCAGGAATCGCCCGGGATGGCGCCTTCCAGCATCAGCCGCCTGAGGTTGCCGTACGTCGATATATTGTTGAATCCGTGGTCGTGCACACCCGTGTGGGTCACGTGCGGCGCCATACGGTCTACGGTTCCCCGGCGTCCGATGTCCAGAAACCGCTTCTCTCCAATGGCATCGAACAGCAGGATCGTGCACCCGTACTGGAATCCCTGCGTCCATTCCGTCCAGCCCCGGGTGGCGTATTTCCCGTCAACCGTAAAGACCGGCGCGCCGCGACGGGGATCCCATGTCTCGGATATGGACGCGACTTTACCTTGTGCGAGTTGGAAACACCGGTCCAGTCTGGAATTCAGGTCTCCCGGGCAAATGGAAGGATCAATGCGCATAACCCGTCCTGACAACGCGTGTCGCCGTCCGGATCACACGCTCGCGAAGCGATTCGTCCCTGCGCCGCGTGCCGTTACCGATGCCTCTGTGCATTCGTTACGATACCTCTCGGCCCCGCTGTTTTTCGGAGCAAAATAAGGAGATCCCGTTGGGCGTTACTGCCTTGTATAGACGAACACCGTGCCATCCATCCCATAGAGCGTAAGTTCATCATCGTCAATGGAGTAACCGAAGTCCAGCGCGTCCAGAAACAGAGCCCCCTGTTCGATTCGCCAATTGCCGGTTGACGTAATCTGGTTTCCGTCGAAGATCGTATTTATGAACGTATAGACGCCGTTTTCTTCGAAAACCAGCGTATAGTTCACCGTCACGGGCTCGTCTCCAGCTCGCGTCAGCTTCCACGTGCCCAGTATCGCTTCTTCAGGCGACAATGGATCCCCGCCGCAGCCAGGGAGTGATGCAAAAAGGACCGCGAGGCAGATTGCTTTCGTCATGCCGATGCGCGCATTGATTCGCGCGGCCGGATACCCTCGGATCATATTCGTGACTCCAGCAGACGCTTCAGGTACCGGCAATACGCATTCTCTTCGGAATAGTCCGCGATCTCCTCGAGCTGCCCCGCGCTGATATATCCTTTTCGAAACGCGATTTCTTCCAGACACGCGATTTTCAATCCCTGCCGGTGTTCGATGATCCGCACGAAATTGCTTGCTTCCAGCAGGCTATCGTGGGTACCGGTGTCGAGGTACGCGATTCCCCGTCCCAGCAGTTGGACCCGCAATTCACCCCGCCTGAGGTACTCGTTGTTCACGTCGGTGATTTCCAGTTCCCCCCGGTTCGAAGGCTTCATTCTCTTCGCGATTTCAACCACCCCGCCGTCGTAGAAGTAGAGCCCGGTAACCGCGTAATTCGATCTGGGGCGTTTCGGTTTTTCTTCGATGCCGACGACGTTCATACGGCCATCGAACTCAACCACACCGTATCTCTCAGGGTCCTGAACGTAGTACGCGAAAACCAACCCGCCGTCGCGGTGTTCGCCCGCCTCCTCAAGCAATCCGGAGAGTCCGTGTCCGTAGAAGAAATTATCTCCGAATATGAGGGCACACGGCTCGCCGCCGATGAAGGCCTCTCCGATGAGGAACGCCTGCGCGACGCCCTCCGGGCGGGGCTGAATCGCGTAGTCGAAACGCAGACCCAGACGGCTGCCGTCACCCAGCAGTTTCCTGTAGAGATCGATGTGTTCAGGCGACGAAATAATCAGGAATTCGCGGATGTTGGCCAGCATCAGAACCGAGAGCGGGTAATAGATCATCGGTTTGTCGAAGATGGGCAGGAGCTGCTTTGAAACAGACGTCGTGAGCGGATACAACCGGGTAGCAAGCCCGCCTGAGAGTATGATTCCCTTCATTGGACGGCCCTTCGCGATCCTTGACGACGTCCCTGGTCGCCAGCGGATTCGATTTTGTCGTTCTCCGCGAGTGGGACGACCCGTTCGGGACTCTGTTGATCACCGGACATCTGTACAGGCAGCCGGAACACGCGTTCTCCGCTCCTGTCGCAGAAATAGAGGCGGGAATCGGAAGGCCGGCGGGTATGTCCATCGGCCCAGAAGGCATAGAATTCCGGATGTGCGTTTACCGGCCTCCGCACATAGGTATGGTTATACACGCTTCCACGCGTCGCCGTGCGGGTTTTCTCCCACGCGGCCCCCTCATTGCTGCTGGTCCATACGGCCACCTCTCCTCCCGTATTGTAGGGCTGAGGTCCCGTCCCGGTGGGCGCGATGATTCTCCAGGTGCCGTCCGGTTCGATGTGCAGCCCTCCCGCGTCGTAGTTGTTGTCGGACGGAAATGCATCGCGTAAATCCCATTCGCGGCCTGTCCACCGGACAGTGGTCCAGACTCGCGGATCGTTTTGCGGGCCGGTCTCCATGCCCCGGCTGGTCAGAATCAGGACGACAGGATTGCCATGAACGTCGAAATTCAAATCCTTGACGAATACTTGCAGGCCCTCACTTTCGTAGTCATGCACGATCGCGCCGTTGCCGGGGCACGTCAGCGGGAGGTCCATGTCCTCTCCCCCGGCATTCTCCCAGGTTTGGCCGAAATCGTCGGTCTGAACATAATAAAGATTGGTCCTGGGCGGGCCTGGCCCTTTGACAGGATGATAGTTGAACGCGGTACCAACACGCCTGCCGGATCGCCAGCTGACCTGGTAATGACCGTGGCGGATTTTCGACAACGCCCTGGGTGGAGACCAGTCTTTTCCATCCGGACTGGTTTGAGCGTAGAGGAACCGGCCGCCGAGGTACCTGGTGTGCAGAAACAGAAATCCATGGTCCCGTACATACCACGGTTGGGGATAGGAGAAATTCGTCTCCTGCAGACACTCGAATGCGTCCACGGAATAGGGCCTGTCGCTCCTGAAGACATATGCCGGTCTCGCGGTTCCGTGAGCGCTTACGAAGACCCAGACGTACCCCTGGTCGTCCAGCATCAGGACAGGGTTGTCATGCGCGTCGTCCGTGCCCTTGTCCATCAGGATGGTCGGTCTCGGGACTGTCCCTGTAGCGTGATCGTAGCAGGAGACCATCGCCAGGATCTGGTTTCGGTCTCTGTACGTCCCTCCGTAACAGAAGAAAGTTTTATGCACCGCGTCGGAATAGTATGCCAGTGGGATATGCTTGGCGGTATACGTCGCAAATCCGCCGCTGTAATAGACGTATTTGTACTCGTTGTCCGCGGGCGTGT
Source organism: uncultured bacterium (assembly GCA_964551635.1). Taxonomy (GTDB): domain Bacteria; phylum Latescibacterota; class UBA2968; order UBA2968; genus JAAXHE01. Next base: position 5,357 of record CAZKDZ010000315.1, read on the forward strand.
CCCACCACCAGATGCCCCGGTAGCCGTCGTCGGTCTCGCATTTACCCACAGGTACTCCTGCGTAACAATTGGCATTCCAGTTGTTTTTGAATTTTTATTAAAGTGTTGGTTCAATAAATCTACAACTCCCGCCGTGTGGAATGCACTTTCGGGTCCAAGTCATTCAGGATTTCCCGTGTACGGTTTCCTGAGTGTTTCCGTGGCGGCCTGGTCAATCTCCCAGTTCAGGTCGTCGACCACCACACCGTACTCGTCACGGGCAGCCTCGAGCGACACGCGCCCCTGTCGTACGTCGTCCAGCACGAGGACCGGATCGCGAGAACGTGGAGAAAAGTAGCCCCCTCCACCTGGAAGCCTGAGGGTGACCGTCTGACCCGGCTGAAGTTCGTATTTTCCCTTCGGGTGCGGACGGGAACCGTCTGAGAGGATTACCTCGCCGACGGCGCCGTTTCCTCCGCGCGCAAAGCCGCGCGCCGGGCTCCTGGTGCGGTCATACATACACGAATGCAGCACTGCGGATTCGGTGTCCATTCGAAGTATCATTTCCTGACCCAGCCCGCCGCGGAATCGGCCCGGACCGCCGGAATCCGGGCGCAGCTCCCGCTTCAGCATCAGAACCGGTGAGACCGCCTCGATGGCCTCGGCGGGCACCCCTTTTATGCCGCTTGGAAAGGCCGTGGCCGACAGTCCGTCCGATGCGGACCCGGCGCCCATGCCGCCGGCCGAGAAAAAGATATAGGAAAACACCCGGCCTTCCCGGTCATGTCCCTCGAGCTGCGTATTCCACAGTCCGGCCGACCCGTCGGCCAGCACCCGGTCCGGAATCGCTCCGGACAAGGCGCCGAATACCGCCTGTGAGAGAAAGTGCCCGATCAGATGGCGGGCGCCGACGGCACACGGAAACGTCGCATTCAGAACGGTGCCCGGTGGAGCGGTTACCTCAACGGGCCGGAAACTTCCGGCGTTATTCGGGACTGCGGGGCTGATTGAACACGCCAGCGGGTAGGTGGTATAGGCGTGGGTATAGTTGTAGACTACGTTGATTCCCCGGTCCACCTGAGGTGACGTGCCGTTGTAGTCTACGACAAGCTCCCGGTCCTTTACCTGAATGGAAACCGCGATCTTCAAGGGATGGTCGAAGCCGTCGATGACCACTTCATCCCGGTACGTGCCGTTGGGAATCTCCGCGATCGCGTCCCGAGTGGCGGCCTCCGACCGGTCCAGGATCAGTGACGCGAGGTGCTCGATGTCCTCCATTCCGTATTCCGACATCATTTCCGACAGCTTCGCGGCGCCTACGTCGTTTCCGGCCTGCTGGGCATAGAGGTCTCCCACCACGGCATCGGGGGTGCGGACATTCGCACGGACGATTTCGAGCAAATCCCGATTGACCTGGCCGTTACGGAAAAGGTACATGATTGGAATATGGAGGCCCTCTTCGAAAACCTCGCGCGCGTCCGCACCCAGCGTCCGGCCTCCGATATCCATGGCGTGACAGGTATTGGCGAACCATCCGACGGGCCGTCCGCGATGAAATACGGGAGTAACCACGGTGATGTCGTGCAGATGACCCGAACCCAGCCACGGATCGTTGGTGAGCAGACTGTCGCCGGGTTTCAAACTGTCTATCGGATGTGCTTTCGCAAAGTGTCCGACACAGGTTGCCATGGTATTAATATGGCCCGGAGTGCCCGTCACGGCCTGCGCGACCATATCGCCCGTACGGTTGAAGATTCCCGCGGAAAGGTCGCCGGCCTCCCTGACCACGGTTGTAAACGAGGCGTGCATCAGCGCGGCGGCCTGCTCGTTCACGATAGAAATCAACCGGTTCCACAACACCTCGAGCAGAACGGCATCCAGTTTTTCCACGCGCATTATCCCAATCCCTCCACGCGCGTCAGGCGCAGGCTGCCGCACGCCTCCACGGCAATCGTCCAGCCGTGCGGCACGACGGCAGTGGATTCGGCTTCTTCCACAATCGCCGGCCCGGCCGCTCGAAATCCCGATTCAATCCTGTACCTGTCGAATACCGGCGTCGGTTCGGGACCGGTCTCCGCATCGAACAACACCGGGCGAACGCCCTTTACAGCGCCCCCGTCCGGCAAAGGCGGGGATTCCGGATCGCCGACATCGGGCTTCGGACCGGACATCCGTACGCGCCAGTGAACGGACTCGATTTCCACGCCTTCGCACGTACGCGTGAATTTGCGGATATATTCCGTATCGAATCCCTCCCGGATTTCATCCAGCTCTTCGGGGCCGAGTCTGGCGCAGGGAATTGGAATTCTGATTTCGTGGCCCTGTCCCACGTACCGCATGTCGGCGGTGCGTTCAATCCGCATCTGTGACGGCGCCACACCTGCCTCCCGCAACACATCGGCGCCCTCGGTTTCCATCTCTTCGAACAGGGTGTTCAGCCTCACGTAATTCAAGGCTTCCAGCCGGGATACGTAACTCCTCGCGAAATCGAACGAAATCGGCGCAAGCATCAGACCGAACGCGGAACTGACGCCTGCCGTGGGTGGCACGATCACCGTGCTGATACCGAGTCGCTCGGCTACCCCGCATGCGTGCGCGGGTCCCGCGCCTCCGGTAGCGACCATGGTATAACCGCGGATGTCGATGCCGCGTTCGGCGGCGTGAACGCGTGCCGCGTTGGCCATGTTCTCGTTGACCATTCGGTGAATGCCCCACGCCATACGGTTGACATCCATGCCCAGCCGCTTTGAAAGCCGGTGGACCGCGGTGCCTGCCCGGTTGAGGTCGAGCGCCATCTTTCCGCCCAGGAAATAGACTGGATTCAGCATACCCAGAATCAGGTCGGCGTCGGTCACCGTAGGCGCCGACCCCCCGTTCCCGTAGCAGGCGGGACCGGGAACCGATCCCGCGCTTTCCGGGCCGACGGCCGGCAGCCCCATCTCGTTCAGGTGAGCGATACTGCCGCCGCCCGCGCCGATTTCGATCATATCCAGAACGGGGACCAGGAGCGGCAACCCGCTTCCGCGTTTGAATCGATAGACACGCGCCACCTCGGATTCGGTTGTAACGGGAAAAACGCCTTCACTGCCCATCACGGCTTTGGCCGTCGTGCCTCCCATATCGAACGCGAGTATGTCCTTCCGGCCTGATCGCCCCCCCCAGTAGGCCGCGGACAACGCGCCGCCGCTCGGACCGGACTCGACAAGACGGACTGGAAACGCCGCGGCCGTCTCGGCCGAGCAGACCCCGCCGTTTGACAGCATGATATGCAACGGCGCTGCGATCCCCTTTGCTTCCAGGCCCCTGGACAAACCGGCCAGATACCGGCGGGCGAGAGGCTGGACGTAAGCGTTCGCAACGGTTGTTGACGTCCTGTCGTATTCCCGCAGTTCGGGCGAAACCTGGTGGGAGACCGAAACAAGTACGCCTGGCATCGCTTTCCTGACGACCCGCGCCGCCTGTCGTTCGTGTTCCGGGTTGGCGTATGCGTGCAGAAAGCAGATGGCAACAGCTTCCACCTCTTCATCGAGAAACGTACTGCAAGCCTCCCGTACCGACGACTCATCGAGACGCTCGAGTACTTCTCCTCTCACGTTCATTCGCTCGATCGCCCCGAATCTCAGTCTGCGTTCAACCAGCGGTTCGGGCAGTTCCAGGCGGAGATCGTAGATATCGTATCGGCCCTCGCGACCGATCTCCAGCGCATCCCGAAACCCCGCTGTCGTGATCAGTCCGGTTCTCGCACCCTTGCGCTCGATCAGCGTGTTGGTCACCAGCGTCGTACCGTGGATGACGCGTTGAACGGCGCCTCCGTCGCTGAAATCCGGTAATGAGTCGATGCCGGTCAACACGGCATCGGAAGGATCCGGATACGTTGTAGGTACCTTGGCAACCGTCTGTCGGCCGGAACGGCAGTTCAGAAGGACGAGATCCGTGAACGTGCCTCCGATGTCAATTGCCAGGACAACCTGTTCTTCCGCCATCCCGCCAGGCTCCAATTAAACGTCATGCGGCCTCATTCGTGCCACAGTCACCTTACACTCCGGAGACGTAAATATGCGCGTCACGGACATGAATGTCAACTCCAACGCGGGTTCCTCAGCCGTAGACCGCAAACGGTATTCATCCCCGTAAACGAGAAGCTCGTCATTGAAGCGGGACCTCCCCGGTATGAATGCGCGTTGCTGAAGGGATATCAACAAATGCATTATGCCTTGACATCCTGCAGGCCATTAATTAATTTTCAATTCACCTGGCGCCGCAGAACATCGGGGCGGGAATAGCTCAGCTGGTAGAGCACAACCTTGCCAAGGTTGGGGTCGCGGGTTCGAGTCCCGTTTCCCGCTCCAGTTTTTCACACGAAGGCCCGTTAAACCTGCATGTTTAACGGGCGCTGTTATTGTTTGACGTCCACCCAGCCACCCTTGAGACCCTACGCCGGAGGCGGTCCAGTGAAAACTGCGCTGCACGACGAATTCGCGCATTACCGCCTGCCGGACACCGCCCTCTGGACGCCGGGACCGCACGCGCTGACGCCTGCGGTTGAACGTACAATCCGGTCTTATCGGGCGACCTGCTCCCACCGTTCGAACGGCTTCAAGTCCCTGTACACGCACGCGGTGGCCCTCCTGCGCGAAGCATTCCATGCGCCGGAATCCTACACGCCACTCATCTTCGGCCACACGGGCAGTTACGACTGGGAGATGGTCGCTGTCAATACACCCCCCGCTTTTCGGGCGGTGGGTCTTGATATGGGCGCGTTCTCCGCCCGATGGACGGAGTTATTCGTGCGGCATGGCCGCGCCGTCGACGTGCTTCGCGTGCCGTGGGGGCATGGAATTGAACCAGACAGGTGGCGCACCGCGCTGCAAGGTGGCTACGACGTCGCGCTGCTGACACACAACGAGACCGCCACCGGGGTCATGCTTCCCGTCGACGCCCTCTGCCGGGACGCGCGCGTCCGGTCGCCGGAAATGCTCATCGCCATCGACGGCGTGAGTATCGCCGGTGCGGTTGAAGTTGACATTGGTTCGATGCGACCGGACTACTATCTCTGGAGTCTGCAGAAGGACTTCGCGATTCCCGCCGTCGGGTCGGTGATGATCGTCTCGAATCGAGCGCTTGAGACGGCGGCAAGTGTCGCGAAACGCGGATACGTGCTGGACCTGATCGAATGGCACACCCGCGCCGCCAACGCGCAGACGCCCGTAACCGTATCCGATCTCATGTTGCGCTGTCTGATCGCCCGCCTGGAGGAAATGCTGGACGAAGGCGATGCCCGCTTTGAACGTCACTGTAATCTCGCGCGAATGCAGAGGGACTGGGCGGCGAAACATGGCCTGGATCTGCTCGCGCAACCGGCATTCTACAGTCCCACGGTCACCACCATTCTGATGCCCGATTCCATTCCGGCGACGGAATTCGTTCGCGCGGCGAAGAATGTGCTGAATGTACAGATCGCGCCGGGTTATGGCCCCATGCGGAATACGGCCATCCGGATTGCTGCAATGGGAAGCACATCGGAACCGGAAATGGAACGGTTTCTGGCGGGGCTTTCGCTGATGATCGGAAATTGGTCGGCCAATCGTCCCGCCGCCTCGCGTGTCGCCGGTGTCCCTCCCGCGAAGTCCTGATACCGGCATTGCTGCGTACGGTACGGACGTGGGGCGCTCACTGCCCGCGAGCCAATGGCGGAACGGTGGCTCACAAATTTATCGGAGGTTAGCGATGCCTCCTACCTCGATGGTCTGTCCGGGCTGCCGAAACCTGATCAGCACGGAAGAAAAAAAATGCCCGTACTGCGGCGCCTATCGCCCGGGTCTCTGGGGGCTCGGCCCCGCTCTGAGCCGGCTTTTCGGATCGAAAATCGACGTTCTCACGCTGATTCCAACGGCGTGTATCGTACTCTATGTACTCAGTCTGCTCCTTGACCTGGATGCCGCGCTGTCCCTGCGTGGCGGTTTCTTCGGCATGCTCTCGCCCGGATTTCACGCTACCGCGATCCTGGGTCTGACAGACGGAAACGCGCCGTGGTGGACCCTGTTCACGGCAATCTACCTGCACGGCGGACTGTTGCATATCCTCTTCAACGTGCTGTGGATCCGTCAACTGGGCCCGGAAGTCGGCAATCTCTACGGTCCGGCCCGTTATTTCATCATTTTTACGACGGGCGGCGTCGTTGGCTTTCTCCTGTCCAACGCCGTTTCCGGCTACCCCACGCTTGGCGCCTCCGGCTCGATTTTCGGACTCCTGGCCGCCCTCATCGTCTATGGCCGCAGCCAGAAGACCGGTATAGCCGCAATGATGACGCGTCAGATCTGGCAGTGGGCCATCATGTTGTTCATCTTCGGCTTTCTCATGCAGGGTGTCAACAACTGGGCCCACTTCGGCGGCTTCGCCGGGGGCTGGATTGCTTCCCGGTTCCTCGTCTCGAGTGCACGCTGGCGCGAGGGGCGCCTCACCGTGGTGGCTGCCCTGCTCCTTCTTCTGATCACCGGAGCAGGTTTCGTGCTGTCGATATACAGCGCGATCCGCGGCCTGTAGGTTCCTGACAGCGGTCTCATCCTGACCGAACCCGTTCGAGCATAACAGCCCGTTGAGAAAGTCCATCCGAGCTACGGCCGGCCCTTGCGGTCGAAAACCTGCGTTGCGCGCCCTCGCCGAATCGCAGGATGGG
>CAZKDZ010000316.1:0-12260 GCA_964551635.1 uncultured bacterium
TCATTTCTCATGTCACACGGAAGCTCCTTCTGCTTCCATAAATTGCATTTCCTCACGATTCATGAATTAATCAGGTTAGACCATACAACAAGACTTCAACGCAAGATGGGTTCAGGTTTGACAATGCTGCTTGCATACGGAATGTTGTAGTCCCCCAACCTCATCAGCCGTCGGCGGCCCCTTCGGCAAGCTCAGGGGACGGCTCGGCTTCTGCGACTCCCCCTCAAGGGGGGAGTGAATTGATATTTGAGGGGGCGCACGCGTTCACTGTCACTATTTGGTTTCGGCTGAGCAAAGCGAAGCCGCGCCAGGTGGCTTATCCGCGTTCTCTCACACAAGCGTTCTTTCTTTACTCTTCATAAAGCCGGTGACGCGGGATGGGATCATTCCTCCCTCCCCGCGCCGGGGGAGCGATCAGGGGAGGGTTGCTACCCGCTCGTCTTGCCGAAATTCGCGGTAAAGGTGAGAAAGTCGTTGAAATCGACGTCGCCGTCCCCGTCGAAATCCCCGATCAGCCCGGTTGACGTGCCGGTGTCCCCGACGGCGGGCGCTTCGGAGGTCCAGCGAACCTCCCCGTTGTTGCCGCGAGTCTCCGCCACGCCGTTGGCGTTCCCATCGACAAAGGCCCTGAATCTGCCCCCTTCGATATTCAGTACCCCAATGCCCGTCGAATCTGCCCCGATGGCGGCCACAACCCTGCCGGACGCATTCCTGAACCCGATGATACCGTGCCCGTTCCCATTCGCGCCCATTAACGAGGCCCCATCACCGTCCCGGTTGCCCGCGATGACCAGGCCGTCGCCGTCCGCGTCGACGGAGAGTCCCGCCGCCGGACCGGATTTATTCCTCACATCGATCCAACCGTTGGCATCCTCCGTCTCATCAGCACCGATCGCTGCAATGACCCCGCCCGACCCGTTCCAGATGCGAAGGGCGCCGTGACCATTGGCGTCGATACCAAATCCGGTGACCGGGTTGTTTTCGGTGTTGAATACTGCAATCGTAGCGTCCCCGGCGTTGTCGACGGCAAGTGCTGCCGCGGATCCGGTTGCGCTCCTGACGTCGATCCACCCATTCGCCTGTTCAGACGGATCGGCGCCCATGGCCGCCGCGACACGTCCCGCCGCATTGAGGACGCCCAGCGTGCCATGGCCGTTTCTGTCTACGCCCACAACGGAAACCACGGCGCCATTACTGTTCCATATTACCAGAGAGCCGTCGCCCGATTCTTCCGATCCCATCTCTGCGACGACTTCCCCGCTGGCATTTACTACATGTAGTGTGCGCACACGCAACGTGTCGCCGGCATCGATGATCTGCTCAGGAGCAATCTTGCTCAGGCCATCGCCGGCGGCCTCCGGTATCGGGAGGTCGGCGCGGGCTGGCGCAAGATCGCCAAACCGCACGTCACCCGGGGTAAGGCCGCCATGAAAGCTCAGCGAGGCCAGCTTTGCAGGAAGGGACCGGTTAATCCACTTCGGCGCCTGGGTCAGTGCAGGCGCTGCGCTGAACAAGAATAAAGCGAGCAGCGCTGCAATCGCCCGCTTCTGCCAGCGCAGCCTCTCCTCCAGCGCGTCCAATCTCTTTCTCACGTCGTCACGTTCCATTTTCTGTCTCCTTCACGTGAAGTGCTTGTTTAACCGGCCCCCGGGTTGTATTCAGCGAGTCCACAAATCGCCGGATGTGGTTGAGAACATCGGACTGCTAAGGCCCCTCGTCGCCCGGTCGCCGCAGATTTCTTGCGGGGAACGGCCTGAAAGGATGCTCGGCGAGCGCGTCTTCGTCCAGGTCGATGCCCAGGCCGGGGGACGTGGGAAGCGTGATGTATCCGTCTTCGACGACGAAGGGTTCGACAGCGATTTCATCGCCCGCGGATTCGAAGTTTACGAAGTACTCGGTAATCAGAAAGTTGGGCATGCCGGCCGCTGCCTGCATCGTTGCGGCCATTCCCACGGTGGTGCTGTTGTAGTTGTGCGGGGAGACCGCGACGTGGCTGGGTTCGGCCATCGCCGCGATTTCGCGAAGCTCCAGAATGCCGCCGCAGTTACAGACGTCCGGGTTGATGATGTCGGCGGCGCGTTTCTCGAAGACCTCACGGAATTCGGTCTTTGTATAGAGTTCTTCTCCGGTGACAACCGGAATGCGGATGTTTCGTCTGGCTTCCACGAGGCCGTCGAGGTCCCGCGACGAAACCGGTTCTTCATACCAGAAGGGATTGTATGGCTCCATTTCGCTGGCAACGCGGATGGCATGCGCCGGAGAGAGCCTGCGGTGAACCTCGACCAGGATATCCACATTCGGGCCCACGGCCTCGCGCACGGCCCGGACCCGGTCCACGGCGGTCTGTTCGTCCGTCCGGTCGATGATGCTGCGCCAGGGGCCGGGAAAGGGGTCGAACTTGAGCGCCGTGAAGCCTCTCGCCACAACCCTGGTGGCCCGTTCGGCGAGTTCGTCCAACCCTTTACCGGGATCGTACCAGCTCCCCCATCCGTTGGCGTAGACCTTGATCCTGGTCCTGCACGCGCCCCCAAGCAGGTTGTAGACCGGCTGGTTGAGCGACTTGCCGACAATATCCCACATGGCCTGTTCGATGGCGCTGATGGCTGCATAGAGATCCATCGCGCCGCGCTTGCTTGCAAAGTCCGTGTAGGCCACGTACGTGAAATGCTTGATGTCGAACGGCGACCTTCCCGCCAGGTAGCGGCCCAGTTCCTCCACGTGAACCTGGACGCTCCGGTCCCTGTCGTGCTGGGTGTAGGCCTCGCCCCATCCGTGGATGCCCGTGTCGGTTTCCAGTTTGACGAAAAGCCAGTTTTTCGCGCTGCCGGGGTGAACAAGGAAGGTCTTTATGCGTTCAATCCGCATTCCGCGAATGCTCCTGAAAGCCGTGCAAGACACCTTGAGGCAAAACGGGACAGAACACTAGATCATCAGGTCGCCGCCGTTGATGTCCAGCGATGCGCCGGTGATGTAGGCGGCCTGGTCGGAGGCAAGGAACGCCACCAGGCTGGCCACTTCCTCGGGTCTGCCGAGGCGGGGTATGGGGAAGCTACGCGCATAGGCGCGTGTTCGTTCCTCATCGATGGTTCCGCGCACCATTTCAGTATCGATCAGGCCCGGGCAAACGGCGTTTACTGTAATGTTGTAGGGCGCGACCTCTCCGGCCAGGTGACGGGTAAATCCCAGCACGCCGGCCTTTGCCGCGGTATAGTGCGCGCCGCCCACGGTACTGATGTTCTTGCCGGCGGTGGATGAGAAATTGACAATTCGGCCCCAACCGGCTTCCCTCATATGTGGGAGGACGGCCTTCGAGCAGAGGAAGGCGCCCTTGAGATTCACGTCGATCACCCGATCCCACTCGTCTTCGTCTATATCCATGACGCTGGTTGGAAAGAGGATTCCGGCATTGTTGACCAGTATGTGCACGGCGCCGAATGTGTCCGCCGTCCAGTCGACCATGGCCTGCACCCCGGGCGCATCGGTGACATCGGCCTGAAAGTGAAAGGCCGTGGTGACCGATGAACTCAGTTCTGCGGCCGTACTTTCGGCGTTGGACTCGTCGAGGTCGTTCACGACGAGATGGGCGCCCTGTTCCGCAAGGGTCCGGGCGACGGCCCGGCCGATGCCCTGCCCCGCCCCGGTCACGATGGCGACGTGGTCACGAAGGGGTTGATTCTGGGGCATATCCATGAGCGTATCCTCGGAAGGGTTCGGGGTTCAGGGCGATACGACACCGAGGGACTTGCCGACGTCCACAAAAGTGTCGATGGCGCGGTCCAGCTGAACCTGTGTGTGGGCCGCGGAGATCTGGACGCGGATGCGGGCTTCGCCTCTGGGCACCACGGGATAGCTGAAGCCCACAACGAAGATGCCGCGTTCGTTCATCGCCTGCGCCATGCGTACCGTCTTCTGTTCGTCTCCGAGCATGATCGGGACGATGGGGTGAACGCCCCTTGTAATCTGGAAACCTCGATCACGCATCGTCTTCCTGAAGTATGCGGTGTTTTGCATAAGGTTGCGCCGGTATTCCGGCCGCGTCTGTACAAGATCCAGCGCCTTCAGTCCGCCCGCGACGATCGGCGGCGCAAGCGTGTTGGAAAAAAGGTAGGGGCGGGAGCGCTGACGCAGATACTCGATGATCTCTCCCCGTCCCGTCGTAAACCCGCCCGAGGCGCCCCCCAGGGCCTTTCCAAGCGTGCTGGTCAGGATATCGACCCGGTCTTCAACGCCGCAGAATTCCGGCGTGCCGCGTCCGTTGGCGCCCAGGAAACCGGTCGCGTGGGAATCGTCCACCATAACCAGCGCATCGTGCGCGTCCGCGAGACGGCAGATCTCCCCGAGCGGCGCGACGTTCCCGTGCATGGAGAACACACCATCGGTGGCGACCACCCGGAAACGGGCGTCCGCCGTGTTCTTCAGCAGGGTTTCGAGGTGCGCCATGTCCGCATGAGGATAGATGCTGCGCCGCGCCTTGCACAGCCGGATGCCGTCGATAATGCTGGCGTGGTTGAGCGCGTCGCTGATCACGGCGTCTTCAGGTCCGAAGAGAGTCTCGAACAGTCCGGCATTGGCGTCGAAGCAGGATGTGTAGAGGATGGTGTCATCCGTATTCAGAAACCCTGAGATTCGGCGCTCCAGGGTCTTGTGCAGGGCCTGAGTGCCGCAGATAAAGCGTACGGATGCCATGCCGTATCCATATGCGCCCAATCCATCCGCCGCGGCCTTCACGATCTCGGGATGATTGGCCAGCCCCAGGTAATTATTGGCGCAGAAGTTGATGGCTTCACCATCCGGTGTCCTGATCAGCGTATTCTGCGGTGTGGCGATTTGCGTTTCCGTCTTGAAGAGCCCGTTCTCCCGGATGGATTCGAGTTCGTCCTTCAACCATGATTTCATGCCTGCAAACGCCATATCGGGAGTCCCGTGGGGTCGAAAACCGGCATCCTGAACTGCGACACCAAAATAGAAGATCCATCCTTCAAAATCAAGCCGGATAAACCGGGCATTGTCCCGGCTCCGGGAAGTTCATTTCACCTTGACATCGATTCCGGCCCGCTTCATATTTGCCCGGCGGACCGGGCGGCGTACTTGTGTTTTTTTCCCGCTTCGCGTCAATGCCGCCGGGTGATTTATCTTTTTCCCTTATGCTGAGGCGAAGACGAACCTTGTGTTCGCCCGTTGTTTCGAAGGGCTGTTACAAATGTCCGAAATGAGGAAGATCGCGGCCATAGTAACGACGTACTATGCACGTTCCCACGCCGACGTCATTATGACGAAGTTTCTGAAGGGCTTTCCGTCGGACGACGGGTTGATACCGCCGCAGGTGGAGGTCGCGTCGATGTATATGGACCAGGTCCATGAGAAAGACGTGGGCCTGGAGCTCGCGAAGGAACACGGGGTGCCGGTCTACAACAGTATTCCGAAGGCACTGACGCTGGGCGGCGGGGAACTGGCGGTCGACGGCGTACTGATCATCGGAGAACACGGAGACTACGCCTGGAACGAAAAGCAGCAGCATATGTATCCCCGCCGGTACTTCTTCGAACAGGTTTGCGGGGTGTTTGCGACTTCCGGACGATCCGTACCGGTGTTCAGCGACAAGCACCTGGCGTATGACTGGACGAATTCAAAGTGGATCTACGACCGGGCGCAGCAGTTGTCGGTACCCTTTCTGGCCGGGTCCTCGGTGCCGCTGGGCTGGAGGCGTCCGTACCTTGAATACAACCTGGATACGCAGCTCGAAGAGGCGTTGTCGATCGGGTATTCCGGACTGGACATCTACGGGTTCCACGCGCTCGAGCTGCTGCAGTGTATGACCGAACGCAGGCGGGGCGGCGAAACCGGTATCGTTGCCGTGCAGTGCCTCGAGGGAGGTGACGTCTGGCGGGCGGGAGACGAGGGGCGGTGGTCGCGCGAGCTTGCCGACGCCGCTCGCGAACCCATCGAGGCGAAAGCCCCGGGGGCCATGGAAGACCACTGCCCGGACCCGGCGGTTTTCCTTCTGGAATACGCCGATGGGTTGAAGGCCGCCACCCTGATGTTGAACGGATACACGCAGGGTTTCGGGTACGCCGGCCGCGAAAGAGACCGGGTGCGGGGAATGGAGGTATTTCTGCCTGACGATCCCCACGCCCACTTCAGCTATCTCGGCAGAAACATCCACGAACTCTACCTTACCGGCAAGCCGCCGTACCCCGTGGAGCGCACGCTCCTGGTGAGCGGGGCGCTGGACGCGCTGATGGACTCCCGCTACAGGGGCCATGTAAGGGTGGAGACACCGCATCTCGACGTCCGGTACCGTTCGTACGAGCGCCTGCCGGTCAGGCCGACAGGGCCAAGACCGTCGGGTGCGAGCCTGGTCCCGATCGTGCCGGGGCGAAGCTGAAAACGGCGAAAAACGAAAAGGCCCGAATAAACGAGACTACGAATAAACGAGACTACGAGAGAATGAAACAACGGGAATACATCATACACTCTTGGCCTCGTCATCTCTTCGCCTTTTCGTATTCTCGTACTCTCGTATTCTCGGCTTTTCGAATAAACGAAACGACGAAAAATCCGTGGCTGAGATCCATTTTCATCATTATGGGCGACCCATACGGGCATGACAACTGTTATAAGGTTGTCGATGAGTTCCCGAACGCGAGCGAAAGAGTGGCGACGAGTTTCCAGGTGGAGGGTTGACGTGTGGCACTGAACGCGGCGGTGATCGGTCTGGGTGTGGGCACGGCGCACGTCGCCGCCTACCGGGAAGCGGGCGCGGAGGTAACCGCAATCTGCGACGTAAACGGGGAATTGCTGGAACGGGCGGGAAACGAGCTGGGCGTGCGGCGCCGGTATACGGATTACCGCGACCTGGCCGAACTGGATGACGTAGACGTCGTTTCAATCTGCACGCCCGATCATTTGCACGCCGACCCGGCCGTCGAAATGATGGCATCGGGGAAGCATGTGCTTGTCGAGAAACCGCTCGCCACCTCTTTTGCGGATATTGAAAGAATCGTGCGGACCTCCCGCCGGACGGGACGGAAGGTGTCGCACGGTTGCCAGATCCGGTTCGACGCGACGTTTCAGGAGTTGAAACGCCAGGTCGAGGCGGAGGCGTTCGGCCAGGTGTTCTACGCCGAAGCGGACTATATATCCAACCACTTGAATCTTTTTCAGGACGGATGGCGCGGCGTACTTGGCGCCCGCTATAATGCGGCCGCCGGCGGAAGCATCCACCCCGTAGACGTGATACAATGGATTGTGGACTCGCCCGCGGCGGAGGTGGCCGCGTACGGAAACGGCATATCCGCCGGGTCGCATGGTCTGGAGGTGACCGACTGCATCGTGGGGATCATCCGCTTTGAGAATGGATGTGTGGCCAAGACGTTTACGACGATGGGATCGGCGCGGCCCGGCTTTCGCAATGTGCAGATATACGGTACACGCAAGACGTTCCTGACCGCCCAGGCGCCGCCCGCCCGCCTGGTTTCGGACCTGCAGGGCCGAAATTGGGCGCCTCTCGACGTGGAGGACGACGGCCGGGACAGCCGGCGGAAGCTGATTGAAGACCTGCTTCAAGCCATAGAGAACGACACGGAGCCGCAGGTGAATCTGGAGCAGTCGGTCCGCACGGCGGCAATCTGCGTGGCGCTGTTCGAGTCCGTGCGATCGGGCAAGCCCGTGGCCGTGCCCGGATTCTGACGTCGTCCGTGCCGCGAAATCCGTATCCCGGAACGTAGTTACGGAGTATCCATGTGGGTCTGAAGACGGTGGAAAACCCGCAGCCGGGCAGGCCGTATTCGATCGAGTTTGTATTCCCCGAATTCACGGCCATCTATCCGGAAACGAACGAACCCGTTTTCGCGACGATCACCGTTCGATACGTGCCGGGCGACGCGTGTATAGAGACCGTTTCGCTCAAGCGGTATCTGGGATCGTACCGAAATCAGTCGATGTCGTACGAGGCGGGCGTCAACCGGATTCTGGACGATCTGGTCGCAGCCTGTAACCCGAAGAGGATGTCGGTGGCAGGCGAGTTCACTGTGCGGGGAGGGATTTCCGCTACGGTCACCGTTGATTGGGCAAGCGATGGGGCTGCCGACTCTTGAGAGGAGCGACAGATTGGGGGCTCAGGCAGGTAAAATCCTGGAGGTCTTCGAAAATCCGCGTCCGGGAAGGCGGTACACGATTGAGTTTACGTGCCGGGAGTTCACTTCGTTGTGTCCACTTACGGGACAGCCTGACTTTGCCACGATCGTCGTCCGGTACGTTCCGCGCGAGAAATGCGTGGAGCTCAAGTCGCTCAAGCATTACTTCAGGTCGTTTCGCGAAACGGGCGCCTTTTTTGAAGAGGTGACGAACCGGATTCTGGACGACCTGGTTCTGGTATGTGCGCCAGTGGAAATGGCTGTGGTCGGCAGGTTCAATGTCAGGGGCGGGATCGATCACGAAATCACCGCGGACTACGATCGAAAGCGAGACGCCTGACAGCAACTCCCGGCTCGCGACGTCAAACGATGAACGATTTCAGGAATTCCGCGGAGCGGGTGGCGGCCTCATCCGGGGTCATGCGCCCGCCGAACGCCTGGTGTACGGTGACGTACCCGCTGTAGGAGATGGCGTGCAGTCCATCGAAGACCCTGCCGAATTCGATGCCTCCTGCGGCATCGAGGGGACGCAGGATGGACATCACGGTACCGTTGGCCCAGGTGGTCATCGGCATGTCGCCATCGGGGTGGGGCGCGTGGTTCTGCAGATAGACATTGAACAGGTACGGCTGAAATACCCGAAGCGTCTCCGGCCCGTAGTCTTCTCCGCAGAGGGCGAGGTTGGCGGGTTCGTAGATCAATCCGAAGTTGGATCTGCCGATTTGCCCAAGGACATTCAGCGAGCCCTCAACGGTCTCGAACAGGCTTAGCGTATGACTCTGGTGGGCGAGGCGGATATTCCGTTCGGCGGCCTCGTCGGCGGAATTTCTCGCGAAAGGGATGTCGGCCCCGGTCTTGATGCAGACGCGAATCAGGTCGGATCCGAGAGCCTGCGCCATATCGAGGTACGGTGTGATGTTCCGGAGGCAACCCGGCCCCTCGTCACCGTTTTCGGGAACGGCAAAGTCACCGGTAACCATCGACACCGAGAGGCCTTCCCGCCTCAGAAGCGCGCGGGCGGATTCAACGACTTCCGGCGCGCTCCGAACGCCAACAACCGAAGCCCGCATGCACAGCGCGCCAAATCCGGCCCTTCTTGCGATGCCGGCAAGGCTGGGCAGCGGAATGTCCACGACCCGTTTGTTGCTGAAGCTTTCCGCAACCCGCACGGATAACGAGAGTTTCATCGGATTTTCCCTTCAGACGGATACCGGTGTAATTTATCCGCGGAAACCGCCCGTGTCAACACGGGATTGATGGAGGTTCCGATTTGCTGATGGCCGGCGCGGCAAAGCGGTGTGTTACCCCGCCCGCCTGGGTGCCGTATCTGACGTCGTCCGGAAACGGCACCTGCGAGCCGTTTGACGGCGTTCACGACGACCTGTACGCCAGGGCCCTTGTGCTCGACGACGGCCGCAGGTCAATCGCGGTGCTGTCGGTGGACGCGGTTGGATACGACAATGCGATTCTGGGTCCGGACCGGAACTTTACGTCGGAATTACGTTCGCGGATTGCCGGCCGGACAGGTCTTTCGCCGGAAGGCGTCATGCTGACGGCCAGCCATTCCCACTCTACGCCCGAGACGCTTGGATTGACGCCATTCCGGGAAACGGCGGGGATTCAGGACTGGCTGGAGGCGCACCTGGAGACGCTGGCGTCCACGGTTACCGAAGCGTGGGAAGAGCGGGAGGCGGTACAGGCCTACGCCGGGGTGACGCACGTGACGGGCGTGGCCCGGCATCGGCGAATACGCCTGCGAGACGGCACACTAAGCCGTGCCGGGGCGTTGCCATCGCTCGAGGATGCGGCCGGAGCCTGGGCAGTCGACGAGGCGCTGACCGTACTCTATCTCGAAGCTGCGTCCGGACAACCACAGGCTGCGATGGTGAATTATGCCGCTCATCCCGTCGTGGCCATGCTGCTTCCGCCGGTGTCGGCGGATTATCCCGGCGCCCTGGCGGCTTCTGTGGAAGCGGGCCTCAACGGCGCGACATGTCTCTTCGTCAACGGCGCCTGCGGCAATGTCAATTCGATTCACGTGACGACGAACTTCGATGACGTGTCCCGGATCGGGGAAACGCTGGGTAGAGCCGCGCTGGATGAGATCGCACGGCTGAAGAAGGACCCACCGCTCTGTTCTACGCAGGTGGCTTACGATAGCGATCGACTGGAACTGGACGCGAGGCCCTGTCCGTCGCTGGAGGAGGCTGAGAGAGCCGCGGCACGGAGTCCTTCCATTGAAAACCGCCGGGCGTTGCGGCTTGCTCGTAAACTCGCCGAAAGTCCGCTTCAGATCGAAATCCAGGCAATGGCTCTGGGGCGCATGCGCTGGGTGGCGCTTCCCGGGGAGGTGTTCGTTGAGACCGGGCTGGCGATAAAACAGGCGGGCGCCTCGTTCGTAACGGGCAACGCGAACGGATGGGTGGGGTATTTCCCAATCCACAGAGCCTATGAAGAGGGGGGTTACGAGGTGGTTGCCGGACCATGGTCGCGGGTTGCGCCCGGGAGTGCGGAACGGATCGAGGCGGTATGTATTCGGCAGATGGAACGGTTCGTGGCGCAATGTGTCTAAAAATGGGCGAAAATTACCCTTGTCGGGGAATCTGGCTTTCGTATATTGCTTCGAAACTGGCTTAAAATTCCCGTAATTTTAAAACAGCTTTTTACCGCATTCCGGGGATATGAGAATCCGGAGGATGGAGATGGTCGAAGTCAAGATCGACATCGAACGCACGTTGAACGCGTTGCGGCCTGTTCAGGTTTCGCAGCCGCGTATGATCTGGCTTTGCAACAGCGAGCACAATGTTTTGCTGCCGATCGTGATCGGACTGATGGAGGCCAGCGCCATCTACGCCGAGCTGACGAACGAGCGCCCGCCTCGCCCGCTCACTCACGACCTTGTCCGGTCCATTCTGGGTCAGCTCGACACCACAATAGAAGGCGTCTACATTGTGGCGTTGAAGAAGGGTATCTTCTACGCGGAACTGGCGCTCGCACGCGGCGCCACGCGCTGGCGGGTCGACGCCCGGCCGAGCGACTGCGTTGCCCTGGCGCTTCGTTACGAAGCGGCTATCTTCGTATCGGAGGCCGTTCTCACAGAAGCTGGACACGAGGACAACCCGGAAGTCGGCGCTGAGGAGCCGGAATCGATCGAAGCTCTGGCGCCCCCCCAGCTCGTCGAAGACAAGGAAGAAGCCGTTATGACGGTCGCGGAGGTATCCAGGAGCGGGACAGCCGATGCCGGAGACCCCGTCGAGACAAGGATTAACGATCTCCGCCGCAAGATGGAACAGGCCAGCCGGCAGGAGCGCTATGAAGAGGCCGGGCGGCTGCGGGACGAAATTGACCGGTTGAAAAACAGCCGCGAAGCCTGAAGAGGCCGGTTACTGGAGGAGCGGGTGAGTGAACTTCTCATCCGCTCTTACTATGTACTCCATAATAGACGCAAATAACGCCTGCCGCGACCCGTCCGGTCGCTCCGTGCCCAACCAGCCGGTGTGGGCTGGAGCCCGCGTCCGGCGTTTTTCATGTTGACAGGGTTTGCATCCTGTACATTTATTTGAAAATCAGGCCGATGAACGGGGGTGCATCGGCCGCGGTGTCCCTGAAGCGGTTTCCAAATCATCAAACTCCCCAACTTCAGAAGGAGACACACGATGGCAGGTACGATTCCCCTTATCAGTTCCGGTGTTGCGGGGCCTCTCGGCGCCATCCACCTCCCCAGGTTGTGGCTGAAGCTGACGCTTTCCGCAAAGGGCCAGCTGGCGGAAGACTATCCCGAATGCGGCGCCGGTTACGACCAGATGGTGCTCGACGGATTGAAAGTCGATCGGGATGCGGCAGTTGACTACGTAAAAGGCAATCTGCCGACGTATATCGAGTTCGAGAACTGGGTGGTGAGCCAGCGCGGCGGCAGCATCCCGCAGGATGAGATTAACGCTTCCAATGCCGCCATTCTCGGGTATCACCACGACGACGAAACGCGCGGAGCGATTCTGTCGGCCGCCGGGGTGGCGGACGACGGGTCGATTCTGGACGCGGTGAACCTGAACAATCTGGACGATTGGACCGAATTCCACAATAGCCTGTAGAAGCCGTTTTAAAATTACCGGTGAGTTCCCGAGC
>CAZKDZ010000317.1:0-12797 GCA_964551635.1 uncultured bacterium
CTCCCAGAGCAGGGCGCGTTGTTCCGTCCCGCACCGATCTGCGTTATCCTCCGGGGTTGGCAGGCCAACGGATCAGGTGAGTCCTGTGAGGGTATTCGCGCCATGCATAGGGCAGGCCCCGCGCCCAGCGGCGACTTTTGGTTCCTTTTGGTCGCTTCAAAAGGAACACGCCGTAGGCAGGGAATTTGGGGAGATGTGGATGTTGAAGTTGGTTTCGGTCTGCCTGAGGCGCTAAGCCGGGGAGAGAGGTCTGCGGGGCTGAGGGAAGGAGTTGACCTTGATCTTGCCGTTGGCTGACGGCTGATCGCTGACAGTTTCGTGAGGGGCCGGGCGGCGAGCTCCCGGACTGCCGGCGCGCAACTTGTTTCGACGGGACGGTCCGATGTTTATATTGTTGTCAAAGATACGCGGGCAGACGCCCGCCTGGCCCCTTTCATCCCGTCCATCCTGTATCTCCATGTTGCGTGATTTGCAAAGCCGCAAGCGCCCCTAAACGGAGACACAATATGACCGACATTTCGTTCGACGACCTTCTGGAAATTCGAAAAGGCGGAGAGGGCCTCACGATGGGCGGCGGCGCGTCGCATATCGGCAGAATCGACACCGTGGAAGAATGGGAGACGAAAGCAGACTCGCTTCGGACCATCTTCCGTCAGACCCTGGGCCGAGGCCCCGCGGAGACCTGTCCCCTGGACGCCGAGATCGTCTCGGAAACCGACCTCGGCGACCACGTCAAGCGAAGCATCGCGTACAACGTGGCGCCGGATGAACGCATCGTTGCCGACGCGCTTATCCCCGCGGGACTGTGCGGAACGGCGCCCGCCGTGCTCTGCATCCACCCCACCACGCCGTACGGGAGAGAGCAGGTTATCGGCAACGATCCCTCCGAGAAGGGCCAGGACCGCGCGTATGCGCTTCATCTGGTCCGGCGCGGCTTCGTCACGCTGTCGTACGACCTGTTGAGCGCCAACGAACGGAAATACGAGGGGCTGCGCGACTTCGACACAGCGCCCTTCTACGAGAAATTTCCCGAATGGTCCATCCGCGGCAAGGACCTGTGGGACGTCAGCAGGGCCGTCGATCTGCTCGAATCCATTCCGGAAGCGGACGCCGGACGCATCGGATCCATCGGCCATTCGCAGGGGGGCGGGATCACCATCCACGCGATGGCGCTCGAACCGCGCATTCTGACCGGCGTGGCGAGCTGCGGTGACTGGCCCGTCCGGTTTTCCAAAAACCCTTTCAACCATGCGCGCACCGGCTGGTGGGTGGGGCGGCCCTACCTGAGGCCGTACTGTCAGACCGGCAAGCCCTTTCCGATCGAACTCCACGAATACCTCGCCCTGGCCGCGCCCCGCGCGATAATGCACATTACCGCGCTCAACGATTTTCAGTACAGCAGCGAGGAAACCCATCTCACACGCCCGGTTCTGGCGCGCATGGGCGAATCCGTCTCACGCGTCTTTTCACTATATGGCGTCAAAGACAATTTCCGCCAGGTCCTGCACGAAGAAGGCCACGGCTTCGCCGACGCGCAGCGTGAAATCGCGTACGCGTTTCTGAAAGAAAAGCTGTCGGCGGTTAGTCCGGGGGACTTGTAGGGGCAGGTTTGAAACCTTCCCCTACGTCCGGAAATGCAATACGAAAAGGGCCCCGGAAAAACCGGAGCCCTTTGCCTGTACGAGTCTCTATTTGAGCGGGTTATTTCAGATTCATCTGTACAAGAGTACCGGAAAGACTGTTAAATAAAGGATATCCGGGAAAAAGGACCTCAGCGCCCAATTTCTTAGAAGCTGTTTTAAAATTACCGGTGAGTTTCCGAGCGCGAGCGAAAAAGCGGCGGTCAAGGCGGGAAAATCCGCCCATATTTGTCTATACGGGTGGGTTTGACCAACGCCGACCGGCGCTTTTGCAGCCGTGCGAAGACCGCTGGGGATTTTAAGACAGCTTCTCAGCAGGGGCCATAGATAGGCTTACTTGAAGACTTCGAAGGCGCCGTTTCGTACCTTCAGCACAATGGGATTGTAAACCGCGTCGCCATCGGGATTGAACGAGAAACGACCCAGAATCGTATCGACCTCCCGGGTATTGCTCATCGCGCGCTTGATCGCACTCGCGTCCATCGATCCGGTTTCCGCTATTGCTTTGGCAAGAACAAGCAGCGAGACGTAAGAAATCGCGCCCCATGGGTGCGGTTCATAGCCGTACCTGGCGATGTAATTTTCAACGAAGGCCCGGTTCCCGGGTGTGGAAGCGTTGCTTGCCCAACTCAATACGGAAATTGCGCCTTCGGCGGCGTCGCCCGCTTTCTTGACTTCGGCCAGGGACAGTTCAGGCATGATCATAGGAATCGTTGAAGGGATGCCAACCTCACGGGCGTTGACCAGAACCTGAATCATCTCCGCCGCCAGACACGAGACGAACACGGCATGTGGCTTCAAAGCCATTATTCTGCTCAGCTGGTCGGCAAACGAGGAGTCGCCCGTTGCAAAGGTCTCCCTTGTCAGAATCTGGACATCGTGATCGGCCAGGGCGTCGCGCAGTTCCTCGTCCAGGCTGAGGGAATACACGTCGGTCGAATCGACCATAATCGCCACTCTTCGATACCCCAGTTTCTCCTTCGTACCCTTGACGGCGCCTGGAGCGAGCGTGCCAACGTTGAGGCCCGTGCGGAAGATATAGTCGCCGATCGCGCTCAGGCCGACGGCGGTCGACGTTGGACTTAAAGCCAGGACCTCGCTCTGTTGAGCGATCGGAAACACTTCCTTCGCCACGGTGGAGATTCCGGGACCCAGGATGACGGACACACGGTCCTCTTTGATGAGTTTATTGAACGCTTTCGTGGCGGCATCAACCGTGCCTCGCGAATCCTCCCTGATGAACTCGATGCTCGAGCCCCCGAGTATCGATGAACCGTTGATTTCTTCAAGGGCAAACTGGATGCCTTCCCACGCCGGCGCGCCGTATAAGATCTGCGGGCCAGTCAGCGGGAGTGCGACGCCGATTTCGATCTTTTCGGGCAAAGCATCTGCAACGCTGCCCCAACTCACGGCAGCGACGAGCGAGAAAGCGAACAGACTGCGAATCCTGGTTAACAAGGCTGACCCCATGGGTTAGGATTGCAATTTTGAAATTGAGGTATCTCTGATTAACCTGTCGGTTGTCTCTGCTGGAATGAAGTATTACAAATGAGATGGATGGCAGGGCGAAGTCATTTTCCAGACGCCGCATTCAATAAATGAATGTAACGGATTTCGCACCATATTGCAATGATTCGGATTTCGCGCAGACTCAGTCCTGCAGCTTGAAGTGGATCGGGACCACGAGCCACACCTTTACCGGACGGTCGCTCTGGCGGGCAGGTTCGAACAGGAACTTGCTCACGGCTTCCCTGGCCGATGCACGGAAGATCTCCTCGCCTTTCAGCACCTGGATCTGTTCCGCTTTGCCGTCCCGGCCAAGAAGCACTTTCAACATCACCGATCCCTGCAGGCCGGCACGCAGCGCAAACTGCGGATATTCAGGGATCGCCCGCCTGATCAGCCTGGGCTTCTGCTCCACCTTCCAGACTTCCAGGATTTCCTCCTCTTCGATGAGAATGGCTTTACTCTCTGCCGTTGGAGGAGGCGGCAGATCCACCGGCACGTCCTCCAATTCGAGATCGGTGGTCTCGATTGTCATGTCGTCCGGGACGTTCTCGTCTTCGGTTTCGATGGGAATGGCCGGACGCGGCGGCGGCGGCGGACGTGTAATCTGCCGGGTCTCGGGAAGGTCCTCGACATGGATGATAATCTGATCCGGTTTCGAAGTTGTGGCCTGAATGTCCAGGGTTGGAAACAGAACGGCAATGCCGGCATGCAACGCCACGGAAAGCGCGAAGGAAAGACCGAGAACCTGGCCATATCGCCGCTTCATGTCCGCCTCAGGGTCCTTATCCCGTTTTTCCACCTGGATGCCGGTCCGCCGATCCGCAAGAAGCAACTGAAAGCGCTTGCGTTTATTCCGCTGGGCGGCCAGAGTCGACAGGATGGATCCTTCAAACCGATGCAGCACGAACTTCATCTTGTCCCCCCTCAATGTATCTACACCAAACCGCGACAAAAACCTTCAGCAATGAAGTATATATACAACCAATGTTACGGACCGGTTACGTGAAGGTTGTGAAGCGATGACCTGTGGAGACGAACTGACGACGAGGTGTGGTTCCTTCAATGGCTTTCGACTTCGCAGATCGCTTCTTCGTTCCAAAAATTCAGCTTCACGTCTCACGGTACCATAACGCCGCATACCGGACGGCGACCGACGAAGAGCATGTCCGCAGACCTTGCCCCCGTCCTATTTTCGTTTCAATTGCGGGACCTCAACCTTATACTTGTACCAGTACGAAGAATCAACCAACAACCGGAGGCGAAGACCATGGATTCGACGATTCAATGGGGTATCGGCGGCGCGGGAGGCGCGTACTTTCTCGCCGAGCCCGGTGAGCTTGTCATCGACCTTCAGAAACGAGACCGGAACGTCCATAACCGCCGCACGGACCTGCGCGCGCTCCTGATTACCCCAGACCGAAAGGTCATACAGGAGGTGACGCTGCCCGACACCGGTCCTGGCGATGGCAACAGCCCTATTCAACATACACGGTTGTCGACGCATGTCAACCACAAAGGCATCTACAAGCTCAACATCACGATTTCCAATGACAGGTACGGTGAGGAGATCGTCTGGGCGTTTCGCACCAACTGCAGGCACTACCTCATCGAGACTTCCCGCGGTCACAAGGACGCCAGGCACGAGGAACCCATCGTCCTGCTCGCGCCGGAGCATCCCGGCGACGTCTGCTTTCTTCCTCCCCTGGGCGCGTTCGACGTCGAATTGGAAGACCTGCCCGACTCTGTAAAATCACTGACCGTGTTCGAAGCTTCCGGAAGCCCCGTGGATACCCTTTCGGCTCGGGGCGGGCGCGTGAAACACACGTTTCCGGCAGACGTCCGCCGTTCCAGGCCCTGGCGCCTCCACCTGCCCGCCCAGCAAGCTGTAATCCACATCGACGGCGTCACGCGCTGGTTCGACGACGACCCTCACGTGAACATGTCATATTGGAGCCCGAACCTGGAATCCTTCTTTCCCCTCCACGCCTGCCGCTGGTTGCTCACACCCTACAGCCGAAACGTGTACGTCCGCGCTGGATCGTCCGGCGCGATCGACTTCCAGGTGAGAAACAGCTCCAGCAACCCGCAAACCGTGCGGCTGACGCCTGAAACAGAAGGGGCATCCACCCTCCCGGTCCGGCTCTCCGCGGACACGGTCAATCTTGGCGCGATGGAGAGTGTGCGGGTTACCGCCCAATACCACGTGCCCGATTCCACGGGGGAAGATGAATCCCTTACGTGCCGGCTGAGGGCCACGTCAGAAACCTACCCCGAAGTTTCCACTTTTTCCACGTTATCGCTCAGGACAGGAACTTCACCTGTTCGAAGACCCATCCGCCTGCCGCTTGTTTTGAAGCCCTACAAACATGAGAACGCGCAGTTCGGTTTTGTGCCCGACTGTCCGGTAGAGAACCAGATCTATTTCGATCTCGACAACCTGCCATTCGTACGTACTGAAAAAGGGATCAGCACATTGCGGGACGGTCGCTGGACCGAAACCGACTTCGGTAGCTCCGTCCGCGGCATCGACAACGCCGCTGATGGAACCGCATCCACCAAGATTGCCTTCGATGCGGAGAATCTACTATATAATGTGGCCAATGTCAACGGTCAACCCAACCTGCTGTATTCCTCGGACCAGGGCCGCACATTTTCCGCGTGCGCGATTCCCGGCAGAGAAGATTGTCCGCGCACTTTCGATATCGAATGGTTCACCGGGCATAACTCCTGCGACGGTCCCCCGCCCATCCTCCGCTACTCCCGTACTGCGGAAGATGTACGCCTTTTCTGGCGGAAAGTCAACGACCTGGAGCTTTTCCTGCCCGAGATGACGTCCCAAGGGGTGTCGCTGGGCGACCCGATACTCGTCTCCGATCAGTGCATCGGTCTCTCTCAGCATTCCGGTATTCCGGCTTCGGTCGTCTCCAGGAAAGGCAAAGTCCACGTCATCTGGGCCGAAGCGACCGACCCGGACGAAGACGTCCCCGGCGTGCCCACGTACGTCGCCACGATCGACAGAGAGACTCGTCGGATGGGCTCACCCGCGCTGGTCGGCTACGGTCCGCCCGCGAACGACATCCACAATTCTCCCAGCATCACCATGGACAGCCAGGGTTATCTGCATGCGCTGTCGGGTACCCACGGATGCCCATTCCCCTATGCCCGATCGCTGGCCTCGAACACAGCTGACGGCGGCTGGACGGAACCCCGGGATGCCTGGCCGGACGCGCGGCAGACCTACATCGGCTTCGTCTGCGACCCGGAAGACACGCTGCATTCGGCCTTCAGACTCTGGTGGAGCGGGACCAGCTACTTCCCGGCGGGCAACTACGCGACGCTCGCGCATCAGCAGCGCCCCGCGGGCGGCGCCTGGCAGGAACCCCAGGTCCTCGTGGTGCCGCCGTTCTCCGAATACAGCGTGTTCTACCACCGGCTGACCATAGACCGCATCGGGCGGCTGTTCCTCTCATACGACTACTTTTCCACCTACTGGTTCTACAGGAACGACCACCCGGACAGCCGCCGTTCGCTGATGATGTCCCCGGACCGCGGAAAAACGTGGAAACTCATGGAGACTGCCGATCTCACGGGCAGCTGATCACCGTGCCGGATTCCGGAGAAGGGACTGTTTGCAATGACGAAGAGAACGTCCAGGAGGAACGGACCGGCCCGGGACAACCAATCCGCCGGCGTCGCGGAAATCTGCAAGGCAGCGGGCGCGGGCGACCTGGATTCGGTGCGGGCCATCCTGAAGCGGAAACCCGAACTTGCGCGGCGGGACGGAGTACAGGGCTATCAGGCCATTCACTACGCGGCGCGGGAGGGTCACCTGGAGGTGGTGAGGCTGCTACTGGATGCCGGCGCCAGCCCGTCACGGATCACCTACCGGGAGCGCGTGTCGGCAATCGACATGGCCCGGCACCACGGGCATGCCGAAGTGGCTGAAGCGATGGAAGCGTGGCGGGTGCGGCAGTCGGGAGAGACGGAAACCGGCGTCGAACTGTGCAGGGCCGCCGGGGCAGGCGATATTGAGGCCGTCAGGGAACTGCTCGACTCGGACCCCGCCGGTGTGCACTCGGTGAACCGCAGCGGCGACACGGCGCTTCACGTCGCGGTGGAATATCACCACGTCGAGATCGTCCAGGAGCTTCTGGATCGGGGCGCCGATCCGAATCGCACGAATGCCCGCGGGAAGAGGCCGATCCACCTCGCGCTGGGACCGCGTCCCAAACGGGGGTGGGACCCCCCGCCGAGTCCTTTATGGCCGGTCATAGGGGGCATACTGCTTGGACGGGGAGCGGAATACGATCTGTGGGCGGCCTGCGCGATCGGCGACGTCGACGGCGCGCGCCGGATCCTTGATACCGATCCCGAAGCCGTGAATGACTGGGCCCGCAACTTTCCCGGCATGGACGCGTATCCAATTTCGATTGCGGCCGACAAGGGACACCGGGAAGTCGTGCGGCTCCTGCTGGAACAGGGCGCGGACCCGGACACGCCTTATGACAAGTACGAGGGGTACCCCGTAGCCGAGCGAGGCGCCCCGCTACACGCGGCGGCGCTCAATGACGATCTGGAGATGGCGATGCTGCTCCTGGAAAACGGAGCTTCCGCGCACACCGTGATGGACGCATCCGGCAATGCATTGAACTGGGCGATCGCGAACGGGAACGACGCGATGGAGAAACTGCTGATACGGAACGGCGCATTCCCCGGCTTCGACGACGGGGTGGCGCCCGGATTCTACGCCGCCAACAGCGACAACATTGCCGTAGACGCGGCGCTCGTCAACTCGGATCCGTCGTGCGCAAAGGACGTTCTGAAGGGCGCCGTCCATGGCGGGCACCCGGATCTCGTGGCGCTCTGTCTTTCGCAGGATCCGGGTTTTTCGGAAAGCGAAATGCACGACGTGTTGTGCCTGGCCATGCGGATGTGGCGGTTACGCTGTCCGCGCAATCCCGGCAAGGCCCGCGCCGAACACTTCTACGCCAGTTTCGAACGCCTTCTGGATCACGGGTTCGATCCCAATGCGCGCGAAAAGAAAGGCGGCCTCACCCCCCTTCACTGGACCGCGGAGATCACCTGGCACGTCGCGGAGGACGACCGCATCGTGTTCGCGGAAAAACTGCTGAACCACGGGGCTGAGCTGAACGTGCTGGGCGGAGAGAGGCAGTCCACGCCGCTGGCAATGGCGGTGCGTTTCGAGTGGCCGGAACTGGCCAGATTTATGCTGGAGTCGGGCGCCGATCCGAATCTGGCGGGTGCGCCATGGGCGACGCCTCTGGCCTGGACCGAGAATCCGCATGGCAACAAGGATTATTCCCGACTCAACACGAAGATAACAGACATGAGTGCTTTGCTCAGACAATACGGTGCGGAGAAATAACGAGAGTACGCGGCCCCCGTGCGGTAAACGACCGCTCTGCAAATTACCCTCCGCCAATCGTCCCAGGTCGGCAGTAGAAACCCATGCAGAAGTCTTCACTACATTCCGACCGCGACCATCTCCGATGCCACCAATACGGAGATACGTCGAACCTGAATGCGAGATATGAACTCCACGCGCGATTCAGCACGAACTCGCGCGGCTGGCACCCGTGGGTCTTCGATCAAATCACTGCGCCTTCCGGCGGGAGGATCCTGGAGGTCGGATGCGGAGCGGGCTACCTTTGGACTCACAACGCAGAGAGGATTCCGGCGCACTGGAACGCCACGCTTTCTGACTTCTCGCCGGGAATGGTCGAGGCAACCAGAGAAGGTCTCTCGACAATCACGGCGACCTTCGACTTCGTCGTTTGCGACGTCCAGTCGATCCCTTTCGGCAACCGGAAATTTGACGCCGTCATCGCGAATCACATGCTCTATCACGTACCGGACCGTCAACGTGCATTCTCGGAAATCCGCCGAATTCTGAAACCGGGTGGTCTTCTCTACGCGGCTGCGAATGGCAAGGGCGACAAAAGAAACATCTCCGAACTCGGGCGCAGGGTGAATCCGAATGCGTTTCTGGACAAAGCGGCGGACTCGGACTGGTTCAGCATCGAAAGCGGACGCAAGGAGCTTGAAGAATGGTTCTCCAACGTGCATTTGCAGAAGTATAATGACGCTTTACGGATCACTGAAACCGAGCCTTTTGTGGCGTATTTCAAGTCGTTCGGACGACTCAGCGACCGGGAACTGCGGGAACTGGGAAAAATCGCGGACCGGGAAATCGCCTGCAAGGGCGCGATTCATATTCGGAAACAGCCGGGCCTTCTGATCGCCACAAAGTGAAGATGATCCCGCTCAGCAAGGAGGCGAGCATGATCTACCAACTCAAGATTACCCTACTCAACATCCAGCCGCCAATCTGGAGACGCGTCCTCGTTGACGGGCGGAGGTCTCTCGACGACCTCCACGTGTATATGCAGATCGCGATGGGGTGGACCAACTCTCATGACCACGAGTTTCGCATCGGCGACTTCCGCTACGGGATGTACGACCCGGAATTCGATGATCTTGGTAAAGACGTGCGGGAAGAAGAACTGTTCACGCTGGAGGAGGTGGCGCCTTTCGTCGGCGTCGAGTTTCTCTATCTATACGATTTTGGAGACGATTGGCAACATCAGGTGAAAGTCGAAGCAATCGAAGAGCCTGAAGAAGAGGAGTTCAAGCCCGTATGTCTCGCGGGCGAGCGATCCTGTCCGCCGGAAGACGTGGGCGGCGTTTCGGGATATGCAGAGTTTCTAAAGGCCTTGTCAGACAGCGATCATCCGGAGCATACCTCGACGGTCGACTGGATCGGTGGTAAATTCGACCCCGAGTACTACCCCATCGATAATGTCAACAAGTACCTGGCTGAGTTCGATATTGACGCATTCTACGATTCCATTGTTGACACCTCCTATACCTATCGACAGGGTCAATACCTGGCCTTCATCCACTACTACACGAAGGTTAATGGCATTCCGCCCGCCCAGGCCGATATCCAGCGCTACTTCGGCGTTACGGCGCCGTCGGTCAACAGCATGCTCAAGCGATTGGAAGAGCAGGGCTTCATCTCACGGATTGCGCGTCGTCCGCGCTCGATCAGGGTTCTCATCGACCAGTCGAACCTGCCGGAACTGGATTAGGCCTGGCAGTGAAGCTTTTGGACGAAACGGGTACTCATTTCTCCATGGCGCGCGCTTACGGTCTGGTGTCCCTGAGAACCAGGAAACTCCAATTTCAGGATACAGGAACGCAATGAAGACGCTCAGCGATCAGGACGTCGAGGCCTTCAGGGAACAGGGTTACCACGTGGCTCACGGCGTGTTCGGTCAGGATGAAATCGGGCACTTGCGCGAAGGCTACGAATATATCCTGGAACTGGCATCGCGGACTGATCTTCCGGAAGAAATCCTAAAAGGCAGGCGTAACGACGTGCACATTCACCTGCAGACCCCCCGACCGATGGCCGGCCCCGGCGCCGTTCGATATCTGCGCAAGGTCCAGTGGCCCGCTCTGATTCATCCGGCGTTCGAAGAGGTCCGCAACAGCCCCAGGTTCCCTGCGCTCCTGGCGCCGCTGATCGGCACGACGTTGAAGCAGTTTATCAATCAGATCAACTTCAAAATGCCCGGCGGAAAGATCGAGTTTCCGTGGCACCAGGACGTCCGTCCCACGCCCGCGTTTCGCGACCAGGTGAACAATTATGTGCAGACCATTGTCGTGGTGGACGAGGCGACCGTTGCCAGCGGCTGTCTGTACGTCATTCCAGGAAGCCACAGGCTCGGCGACTTGAGAGTCAAACGGTACGCCAAAGGGAGCATCGAAGAGCAGGTGGACGTCTCCACGGCCGTACCCTGCGAGGCCATGCCCGGCGACGTGCTGATGTTCACGTCGTACACGGTCCACGGCTCGTCGCCGAATACGACGGACCGGCCCCGGCGATCCTACATCAACGGCTTCGTCCGCGCATCCGCGTGCGACGTTGGCAGATGGGCGTTTCTCGAAGGGAAGCCCGTGCCCATCACGAGCGACTACGACCATCACGAGATACGGTACGCGACTCAATAATCTTGATTCGCAAGCGGATGTCTACAACGAAGCGCATGACAAGCCTCCGTTCTCCGAGGCCAGAAACGGCTGACCAATTGGCCTTACCAGCCGATGAGGAAGCGTGAATTAAGGTGGGGCGGACATTCCTGTCTGCCCGATTCGCTGTCCATTTGCCCGATGGCGAAATAGGGCGTCCATGGCAGGGTTGCGCCTTGCCTCTGCGTCCGGGCTATCGGTTATACGTACGTGAGCAGACAGGAATGTCCGCTCCACCCTGTAAAGGTTTCGTTGGATGTTCGCGTCACAGTCAATACGACTGATTCTTTCACATGCAAATTGCGTAACTATGATATTATACAATGGCTTGAGTGTGAAAGCTTCCTTTTTTCGCGAATTGTCCGGGCGAGAAAAACGATGATACCGTCTTGCATTAAAAGCGAGCATCTGCACAAAGCGATTTGTCGCATCAGGCTTGAGGGTGTTCCGCCGCGCAGGAAGGGGCGGCATTACTGTGTGGTTAAGGATGGCCACCACTTTCCACCGAAATACACCGTCTCGTTGGCTCACGAGATAGCCACGGGTCGATTCCTTCTCCCAGACCGATTCTCGGGGGGCGTCGAATCCAATGGCTTTCTAAGGAAACGTGGCTTCGAAATTGCCGATTGCAATTGCGGAGGAATACACTGCGTCTCACCGACCATGGTTCGTGCTGGTCGACCCAAGAAGAGGAAGCCCGTGATTCAGCAAGAACATCACAACGAGCATTGTCCCGACTGTAAGGTCCGTGTACGCGATCTTCTCGAACGAATCTACGGAAAATGCCTGGTGAGTCACAGGTTTGACTGGCAAACTCATCTTTCCTCATACGCTGGAACACCGATCTACTCGACGCTGCGTGATCTCGTAGCGATTCTAGAGAAATACCGTGGCTTTGCCCTGAAGGATTTCGTGAAAACCGACACGCTGGCCGGATGTGACTTTTGGGTACCGGAGCCAGGCTTCATTCTGGAGTTAGATGAAAGACAACACTTCACGACGCCTCGAAAGCTCACCCTTCTCGCGTACCCGGACGACTTAACCCTGGATTTTTCCAGAAAGCAATGGATCTCGCACTGTGAGCAACACGATGCAAAGGACAACGATCCCCCATTCCGCGACGAACAGCGTGCATGGTATGACGCGCTACGCGATCTCTTGCCGTCGATAAAGGGTCTTCAGCCGACAGTTAGGCTTCACGCCCGCGATATGGTTTGGTGCTCGCTCGACCCGGACAGCGCCATCGATCGGAAACGATTTTCCGCATTCATCGGCCATCTTGATTCAACGCAGAAGCCCCCAACGAACAAACCAAACGTAGTCCAAGAGGCAGACTTCACTGGTGGGAAGACTTCTGTACTGCGAGCAGCACTCGTGTTTCCTCAGGTAAACCATAGAGCCCTATTCGGAATTGTACCTCATGGAGATAATGCCCAAAAGCCTGTCATACCCACCTAGTACCCATTGACGGCTAAAGGGCTTCGTAGTCTGGATACAGCTTTTTCAGCTTGATGCGCGCATCGTCGGTGGTGAACTGCCAATTGACAGTCTTGCTTGTGTTGTTGCGGTCGTTCGTCCAGGCGGAAACGTGCT